>DATFZA010000820.1:0-4527 GCA_035314765.1 Bryobacteraceae bacterium | reverse complement strand
CCTCGCAAAAGCGGGCCAACCTGTCGCCAAGCTCGTTGCGTATCGTGGACCCGCTCGTCCTCGGACACCCGGCTCAATGAAGGGCAAGATCTGGATTGCGCCGGACTTCGATGTTTTGCCCGAGGACATGGCTGAGACCTTCGGAATGCGGGAGCCGCGGGACTGAGAATTTTACTCGATACGCACCTGATTCTCTGGTGGCTGGCGAATAGTCCGTCGCTCTCGAAACAGGCCCTCGCCCTGATTGGCGATCCCGAAAACACCGTGTTCATAAGCGCGGTCAGCCTTTGGGAGATTTGGCTGAAAGAAAGCTTGGGGAAACTGCGGCTGCCCCGGAACTTCGAGCTCAAACTCGCGGAAGAATCGTTCGAAAGCCTGCCGCTGACGGCGGCACACACACGCCAAGTTGCTACCCTGCCGTGGCGACATCGCGATCCATTCGACCGGATGCTGGTCGCACAGGCCCGAGTAGAAGAGCTAATCCTACTGACAGCCGATGATTTGATCACCGGCTACGGCGGCTTCGTTGTGTGCTGGGCATGCTCAGCAGTTTGTAGGTGAAAGTCCTCCGCCCAACCTGATGGAGGTGAAGGGCTAGTGAAAATGCAAGGGCTACCGCCGCGAGGCGGGGTCTGAAAGAAGCATGGAACAAATGTGCGAGTCGATGGACAAGAACCGGATACAAGGCGTTAGCGTCGGACGAGCGGGCAACTTACCGCGAAGTCCATATCCATCAAAGATGCGAAGCGTAGATCCGGCGGCTGTGCACGGAAGACGGTTGAGCTTACCCCAGGAGATCTGTTTCGTGTCGCTTCGGCGACTGAGGTTGTCGAAAGGCGGCCTGACCGCGGGGCAGAAGTCAGCAGAGGGCATATTAGGTCACGACGTCGGCAAGGCTAGTGAGGCACTCCAATGCCGAGAGGCGGAGACAACGGATAGGCCGAGCCGGAAACGATGGCTGAAGGCCCGAACGAGAGGAGAGGCAAGTAGGACATGAATCTCAGGAGCGACATGTGGCAGAATATCCAGACCGAACTGGACTTCTCTTCTACGCCAGCAGGTGAAGCCTGCGAAGTGGGAAGGGAAGAGACCGAATCGCTCTCGACGGCGAATGACCCCGAAAGCCCAGCCAGAACGAATCGACTGATGGAGGAAGTATGTGAGCGAGAAAACCTGAAAGAAGCATTGCGGCGGGTGAAGGCGAATAAAGGTAGCGCGGGCGTCGATGGGATGACCGTCGGCGGAATCACCGACTATCTGAAACAGCATTGGCCAGCCATCCGGGAACAACTGTTAAACGGGACTTACGAGCCGAGACCGGTGAGGCGGGTGGAAATCCCCAAACCGGACGGAGGGGTGCGAAAGCTTGGCATCCCGACGGTGCTGGATCGATTGATCCAGCAGGCGGTGATGCAGGTTCTGCAGAGGCGGTGGGACCGGACGTTTTCCGATCACAGCTACGGGTTCCGACCGGGACGATCGGCTCAGCAAGCGGTGGCACAGGCGCAGCAGTATATCGCCGAAGGTCACGGCTGGTGCGTTGATCTTGATTTGGAGAAATTCTTCGATCGAGTCAATCACGACAAATTGATGGGTCAGATCGCCAAACGGGTCGAGGACAAGCGGCTGCTGAAGCTCATCCGGGCATTCTTGAATGCTGGGGTGATGGAGAACGGGTTGGTCAGTCCGAGCGTGGAAGGGACTCCGCAAGGAGGACCACTTTCGCCCCTGTTAAGCAATCTCGTGCTCGACGAACTCGACCGGGAGTTGGAGCGCCGGGGTCATCGCTTCGTTCGATATGCGGACGACTGTAACATCTACGTTCGCAGCGAGCGGGCGGGGCAACGAGTGATGGAGAGCGTGACGCAATTCATCACGCAAAAGCTCAAGCTCAAGGTAAATGAGGCGAAGAGTGCGGTGGCGCGACCGCAGGAGCGGAAGTTTCTCGGGTTCAGCTTCAGCGCCGGTCCGGAGGTCAAGCGCGTCATTGCGCCGAAGGCCTTGGATCGGTTTAAGCAGCGAATCCGAGAGATCACGGGGCGGGCAAAGGGCGTCAGTATGAAGACGACGATGGAGGAACTGGCTCCGTATATGCGGGGCTGGCGAAGCTATTTCGGATTCTGCGAAACACCTGAGGTGTTGTTGTCGCTCACTCGCTGGGTCCGGTTGCGGCTCAGGGCAGCCATGTGGCGGCAATGGAAAACACCACGCCGCCGTCGTGAGGCACTGATGGAACTGGGGGTGCGTTCCCGGCTGGCAAGTAATACCGCCGGCAGCGGACTCGGCCCCTGGTATCTCGCAAAGGCCAAGGCCCTTTCTGTTGGGCTTTCCAACGCCTATTTCAAATCGCTCGGTCTTCCTTCGCTGGTCGACGAGTAACGGCGTAACTTCTCGAACCGCCGTGTACGGACCCGTACGCACGGTGGTGTGGCAGGGGTCGGCGGGCAACCGCCGCCCCTATGCCGATCGACCGAGAACGCCGCGCGGACCGGGGCGTTTACTCGAGCGGAATGTCCACTTCAGCAAAGCTTCCCGGCGTAGTTTCGTTCACGGCTATCGCTATTCGCTCAAGATGTCTTCGCACCAACCACCAAGGCGAGTTTCCAAGAACAACGACGGAGATTTTCCGCTTTGCAAGGTTCTGTTGGTAGCGAAGATTCTTGTCGGTCGTCAGCAACAGGTCAAAGCCCGCGCCTTCGGCCAGTTTAAGAAGCTCTCCATTTGAGATTTTTTCCCACTTCAGTTTTCGCGCCTCGGTGACTTCGTGACCGCGCAGCGATGCGGCCAAGCCTCTAGGGACACCCTGGTCAAACAGGATGCGCATCAGACTCACTTGTTGAGCCAACTGGAACCGCGGGCGCGTCGAGGCTGCGGGCAGCAAATTCAAGGACTGCCTGAATCTGTTCCCGCGTGACATCGTACTGTTCCACGATCTCCTCGATGCTCGTGCCCAATTCGAGATTCTCAAAAACGGTAGCAACGGGCATCCGGGTATCCCGAAATACCCACGCGCCGCTGCGCCGATCCGGGACGCTCTCCACCGCGGGACATTGTGACCAATCGAGGGCTGACACTGTGTGGGCCTCCTGGTCTCAGAGTAACCCTTCGTTCTTAGTTCAGTCTCTGCAATTCCACCGGCCGGGCGTCCGGTTCAAGCAGCCACGCGGTTCGGTCCGGGTAGCGGTCGCGCAGTTGCCGGTCTTCCGCGTCGCCCAGGTCGCGGGCCCAGATGACGCGGGCGTTGTCGATGTCGGCTTCGTTATGCACCCATTCGTCAAATGTGTGGGTGGGGCCGTAGCGGACGAACACCAGATGCTTGCCAGCGGCTTGCTTCAAGCGGTCGCGGACGGCGAGGCGGCCTTGCGGGTCGCCAGTATTGATGGCGTCCCAGGTTTCGTACTGGATCATGCGCGGGTCGCCGCCGAATTGCAATCCGTACCAGAAGAGAAAGTGAGCCGCGCAGAGACACAGCAGGAGGCGTGCCGCCTCGCGCGGCATGCGGTTCAGCCCCAGCACGGAAATGAGCACGAACAGGCACGTGAGCGCGGCAATGTAGTGCGGATAGAAGTACGCATAGATATTGGTGCCAAGCGCGAATAGCATGACCGTTGCCAGAAGAAACCATCGCCGTTGGATTAAGAAAAACGGCAATGCCAGATACAGGGGCGCCCAAGAGAAGAAGCGATAGAATCGCACTCGCTTGGCGAGGCGGATGAAATAAGAGTCTTGCCCATGGACCTCCGACTGAATTTGATAGTCCAGTTGCTGCTCATGTGTCAGCGGGCGATGCGGTATCGGCAGCGGCTGGAAAGTAAATGTGGTGGGGACGCCGTATTGATAGCGGCTGACCATGTAGGGCAGGGTGGTCCAGCTTCCGGAGACGGCGCGATTCTGGAGACCCGTGAGGAGCAAAGCCGGGGCAACGGCCAGCGAGAGCCAGACGACCTGGCGCAATTTCACAAAGGGAAGTACGGCCAGCACCAGGAATACGGACTCGAAAGGGCGGGTGAGAATTTGGATGGCTAGGCCGAGGCCGATCAGCGCGGTGTTGCGGCGGCGGAGCGCGCCGAAGACCAGGCATCCGGCGATGGCGGACACCGCACCGCCCCAGTAGCTATTGGTCCACTGGCTGAGCGGGCCGAATTCGCCTACAGCCAGCAGGCCCCCGATGAGAGCCCATACTGGTGAGACCCAGGCTCGCAACATCCAATAACAGAGCGCGCAGAATGCGCCGATCGAGAGCAAGACGCCGGCCCAGGGATGCCCCAGCAGCGTCCAACCCAGAGCCAAAGCGATGCCTTGTCCCAACGGATAGATGGAGCTGTAGCTCGGCTCCTGCAAAACGAAAAAGGTCTCAAAGAAACGGTGCATGGCGTGCACCGGGTTGGCTAGGCGGAAGTGCCGCAGGGTGTCGGCCAGCAGTAAGTAGCTGAAATCGTCCGATACGCCCGGCTCGGGGACGGGATGCCAGCGCAGCAACACCAGGCGCAAGGCGATGGGCAATGCGGCCAGCAACAGCATGCAGGG
>DATFZA010000819.1:0-12592 GCA_035314765.1 Bryobacteraceae bacterium | reverse complement strand
CTTGGCTGCTGCGCCTGGCTGGTTCGACGGCATCCGAAAGCCAAGGCAAATCGACGTAAAAGTCCACCTCGACGCAGGGAAACTTCGCGAAACCTGCGGCGATCAACACGGTTTCCCATTCCGCGTAGCCGTATTTGGATTTTCGGCCAAGGCCAATTTTGAGAGTGGGCCCCAGTTGATGGAAGTGCCGCTCAGCCTCGCCCTGAGGTCCCTGTTCGATCGAACCAACAACATAAAACCAACCTCTGTAGGTGTGCAGGCCTATCTCGGTCCGCCCATAGTAGTGGACTTCGCTTTCCTTCTTGAAATCGATTCCGAGCGAATGAATCACGGTTAAGACCTCAGGTGGATACGCCTCACCTCGCGCGCGAGAGAAGTTCGTGCAGTTGTCGCAGCCGCAATGTTCACTTCCACTTTGCTTGATCTTCGCGTAGCGCGTCCTCGTGGTCTCAACATACGCTCGAAGCACCCAAGGCCCAATCTGGACGACGATCGCTTGCTCGTCCGGGATGGTGGCCTCAACCTTGTTGGAATTCAACGCCGGGCTGGAGCCCAACGAGGACGGCAGTGTCAGCCGATCAATTGAAGGGCAATAGCAAGCCAGCCCGTGGCGCTGCGCGGATTGCGCGATGGTTCCCGCGGTGCGGATTCCTGCGTCCGGTAAAAGATAGAAATGGATATGCAGCGCGGCGCCCACGGAGTGGAAATCGGCGTCTTCCGTTGCGATTAGGCGCTCAGCCTCTTTCAAAAACGCGCGGATGGACTTGATCGCTTTCTCACGTCCTCTTCGAGTTGGGTTGTCCGGATACGCGTAGAAAACGTCGCTGAGTTTCCGGCATCCCTCCCGGTTTTGCATGTCCGAGGGAAGCGCCAATGGATGCCAGATGGTCAGTTGAAACGTACGGTCCTCGTGGATGGAATTTACCCCAATGCTCATCTAACTCTCGGCCACACACCGGTTCCGCAACTCACCCAACCCCTGAATCCGAATCACCACTTCGTCTCCGGCCTGCAGGAACCGCGGCGGTTTGCGCACAAACCCCACCCCGGCCGGCGTTCCGGTAGCGATCACGTCGCCTGGTTCCAATGTGACGGCGCTCGAAATATGCGCGACGATCTCGGGAATCTGGAAGATCAACTCGCGCGTATTGGATTTCTGCAATGTTTCGCCGCCGATCTCCAGACTGATATCGAGCGCATGCGGATCGGGAATTTCGTCCTCCGTCACCAGCGCGGGACCCATGGGGGCAAACGTGTCGAAGGTCTTTCCCATCAGCCACTGCGTGGTCGCCATCTGAAAGTCGCGCGCGCTGACGTCGTTGACGATGGTGTAGCCGAACACGTGCTCGCGCCAGTCCCGCGCGGCAATGTGGCGCCCGCCTCTTCCGATCACGAAAGCCAGCTCCGCTTCATAATCGGGACTCGAAGAAACGCGGGGAAGCACGATCGGATCGCCGGACGCAATGACCACATTGGAAAACTTGCTGAAAATCGTCGGCACTTTCGGAATCGCCATGTTCGTCTCGGCGGCGTGATCGCGATAGTTCAGCCCAACGCAGATGAACTTGGGAGGCCGGGGCACGGGCGCCAGAAGCTTGACGGACGAGAGCGGAAGAATGTCTTCAGGGGATGGTTGATAGACCCAATTGTCCACCTTCGCTCGAGCGAGCGCTCCGCCGGACAAGACCGAGAGCATGTCGGCGAAGCCCGCGCCGGCCAGCGAAATCACGCGATCGTCAACCAGCACTCCGGCTTCTGGGGGCTCGCCGCTTCTGCGGAAGCTGATGAATTTCATGGCTACCATGAATTTTGCCACGAGCGAAAGAGAGCTTCGACGTGTTGGTGCTGGGCGCGGGCGCCGCGGGCCTGATGTGCGCCATCGAAGCCGGCAAACGAGGACGGCGCGTGGCCGTGCTCGAAGGGGCCAGGCGGATAGCCGGTAAGATTCTGATCTCCGGCGGCGGCCGATGCAACTTCACCAATCTGCAC
Source organism: Bryobacteraceae bacterium (assembly GCA_035314765.1). GTDB lineage: Bacteria > Acidobacteriota > Terriglobia > Bryobacterales > Bryobacteraceae > DATFZA01. The sequence goes on along the minus strand of DATFZA010000819.1, from coordinate 10,603 downwards.
TGCGGCCCCGAGAATTTCTTTTCCGCCAACCCGCATTTCGCCAGGTCGGCTCTGGCGCGGTATCGGCCCGGCGATTTTATAGCGCTGGTCGAAAAACATGGCATTCGCTATCACGAGAAAACGTTGGGCCAGCTATTCTGCGACGATTCCGCCGCGCAGATCGTCGCTATGCTTGTAGCCGAATGTGACGCAGCAGGCGTCCGGATTTTCACCAACACGCCGGTGACTGAAGTTCGGCGCGGAGACCAGTTCGAAGCCGGCGATTTTCAAGCTCCCGCCTTGGTGGTGGCTACCGGCGGACTCTCGATTCCCAAAATGGGCGCAACCGGGATCGGGTATGACATCGCGCGCCAATTTGGGCTCAAGATCAATGCATGCCGTCCGGCGTTGGTTCCGCTGACCTTTTGCGAAGCGGATCGGAAGCGCTACGGCGATTTGGCCGGGCTTTCTACCGAGGTCGCCGCTTGCGCCGGTGGCCACAGCTTTCGCGAAAAGATGCTCATAACGCATCGCGGATTGAGCGGACCGGCGATTCTCCAATGCTCATCCTACTGGCGCCCTTCGCATCCTCTGGTTATCGATCTTGCGCCGGACCAGAACATCGCTGCCAACATCCAACCGCGAACGCTGGCCGGTGCCCGCTCGGTTCTGCGCGAATTTTTACCCAACCGGCTGGCCGATCGCTGGCTGGAGTTCCATGCTCCGGAGGCTTGGACCAACGCCGCGCTGGCGGAGTTCGAAAAGCGCGTTCACGGCTGGAGCGTCATGCCGACCGGAACTGAAGGCTACGCCAAGGCCGAAGTCACGGCAGGCGGAGTGGACACGGACGAACTTTCCGCCAAGACCATGGAAAGCCGCGCCGTGCCCGGTCTGTACTTCATCGGCGAGGTCGTGGACGTCACCGGCCACCTGGGCGGCTTCAATTTTCAGTGGGCCTGGGCGTCGGGTTTCTGCGCGGGCCGGGCGGTGTAGCATGGAAAGTTCATGAACATCACAGACAAAGTTGCTCTGATCACCGGCGGTGCTTCAGGATTGGGCGCGGCCACGGCGCGGATGATCCTCCGCCACGGCGGCAAGGTTGGGATTATCGACCGCAATGAGGAACTGGGCCGCGAGTTTGCGGCAGAGCTGGGAGCGGCCGCACGTTTTTTTGCCGCTGACGTGGCCGACCCCGACGCCGTCCAGAAGGCCGTGGACGGGACCGTGACCGCCTTCGGCGGGCTTAACATCTGCGTGAACTGCGCCGGCATCGGCGATGCGATGAAAATTGTCGGTAAGGAAGGTCCGGGCGATCTGCAACGATTTTCGCGAGTGATCCGCGTCAACCTGATCGGTACGTTCAATACCGCTCGCCTGGCGGCATGGGTGATGGTGAAGAACGAGCCCAATGACGAAGGCGAGCGCGGTGTGATCGTCAATACCGCCTCAGTTGCCGCATACGACGGCCAAATCGGCCAGGCGGCGTACTCTGCGTCCAAGGGTGGTATTGCCGGAATGACGCTACCTTTGGCGCGCGATCTGGCTCGGGACGGCGTGCGCGTGATGACCATCGCCCCCGGCTTGTTCGACACGCCGCTGCTTGCCGCTCTGCCGGACAACGTCAAGCATGCTCTCGGCGCCATGGTCCCGTTCCCGTCACGACTCGGACGGCCGGATGAATACGCGCAGTTGGCGCAGCAAATCATTGAGAATCCCATGCTCAATGGGGAAGTGATCCGGTTGGATGGGGCGATCCGTATGGCGCCGCGGTAACGGTGAGCCGGCCCGTAACCCCGAACGTTTGAGTGAGGGGATGGCGAGGTAACAAAATGAGTCTGGGACGAATGCTGATCTTTCTCGGCTTGGCCCTGCTGCTGGCCGGAGTGGTGATCCTAATCGGAGAACGCTTGCCGATTCGATTGGGACGGCTTCCCGGCGACATCGTCATCCGCGACAAGCATTCGGTGTTCTACTTCCCGGTAGTGACTTGTTTGCTTGTGAGCGCGCTGCTCTCGCTGGTGTTCTGGTTGTTCGGAAAGCGGTGAGTTTAGCGTAGAACGCCCATGCGGTCCAGCGGCCAGTAAACAAAAACCGCTTTGCCGTAAATGTACCGGCGCGGCACCATTCCCCAGGATCGGCTGTCATTGGAGGAGCTCCTATGATCGCCCAAAACGAAGTATTCGTTTTGGGGAACAACTGTGAGCGGCATCGAGACCTGGTCGCGATATTCCGGTGGTACGTAACTTTCATCGAGCGGAACGCCGTTGACAATGACCGTGCCCTGGGCGATTTCCACCTTATCTCCAGGTACGCCGATCACGCGCTTGACATAGGATTTGCTCGGGTCCCCCGGATACCAGAAAACCACCATGTCTCCAACCCCGATGTCGCCAAAATGCAACCGGTAAACAAACTTGTTGATGAAGATACGTTCCTGGTCGTCGAGGGCCGGCATCATGCTGGTGCCTTCCACCTTGACCGGCTGGTAGAGAAAAAGGATCACGATAATGGCGATCAGGACGGACAGAAACAGATCCCGAGCCCAAGCCAGCAAGGCGCCTAACGTTGAGCGCTGAACGGCTTGGGCCGTTGTTGGAGGCGCCTGAACCTGTTGTTCCATGTCGAGAAGAAACGACCTCTTATTTTGGCACCACGGCTGTGGTAGAGGCAAGCCGCGCGACATAAAGGCCGCGCAAGTTAGAGGCCGCGCGTCCGGGGCATGGGTCGAGCGGGAGAGGAGTTCCACAAACCGACTGAGCGCATCGGACGCGCGGCTTTTTGCTGCTGACTCTACTTATGTAGACGCTTTGACTTCTCGGATGGTTGCGCGGGTAAGGGCCAACGCAAATGTGGGGATCCAGCGTGTTGCGTTACGAGCGGCGGATCAAACGCCGGCTGGCAAACGCGCCTGCAATCGCTAGTCCCATCATCAGGATGGTAGCGGGTTCCGGGGTTGCCAAGAGGTCGACCGCCGTAAGAGATGTGCCGAATACCGCATCTTGATAGTCGCCCATGCCCTCATAGCCGCTATTGCCGACACCGTCCTCCAACGCGATAACGCCGGTATCGGTTCCGTCCGTAAAGATGCCAAAGTGCTGTTTGTTGGACCCGCCCACGCTATCGCTGCCTAGCAAATTGGCAAAGGACTGGCCCGTGTTGGGCTGCGTGAAAGTGTTGAACTGAGATTCAGTGTAGTAGGTAGCCAGATACCCGCTGCCGTAGTTCACCACTGCGTAGAAGCCATAGTTGGTACCCAGGGGAATGTTATCGAGATTGTAGCCCCCGGGCAGGCTTGTGTTCTGGCTTAGGTTGCTGAAAATCGCGGTTTGGTCAGTCGGGTCGCCCTCAACATACCAGCCGAGCTGAATGATATTGGCCGTGTAGATCAAGTCCGGTGAGAGTATGTCGGAGCTTCCGTCGCGGTTGAAATAGAAGCTGGAGACGGGCATGCTTCCGTCGGCATAGTAGCCCAATGTGGAGGGATTCAAGTTGGGAGTCGGCGCGCCGTTGAAAGTTCCGGCTGGGCAAGAACCCACAGTCGAAGCTAACGGGCCGCAAGTGCCAGTCAGAAAATTGCCTACGTTCAATTGAGAATTTTGACGAAGAGGACTGTTGAGGTTATTGGGATCGGTAAGACCGTCCACCGAATGGTTCGCCCAGAATGCTACCGAACCGTTCTGGCCAGTAGTCGGATCGTTGAGGGCCGCTAAACTCGGGAAGTCATCATACGTGCCTGTCGAAATAGTCACCGTATCGGCGGACACACAGGCGATCGAAAGTGCGCACAGAAGAGGGACCCGCAGCGTGTTCCTCATACCAAATTGTCCTTTCAGATTACAGCAAGTTTAGTGTAACATCTCTCCTCGATTTTTTCCTTAGTATTTTCGCCTTAGAATTCCAGGACCGCCTAGGACTTTGGGACTAAGTATTCAAGCATCCCAGATCTTCATCTTAACATCAATGCAATCTGAGAGTTAGCTTAGCGGGACGGAGGAACAATTCGAATTCCCAATTCGCGCAATTGCCGCTCTGGCACTGTAGATGGTGCGTCGCACATTAAATCGGTGCCCCGGGCCGTTTTCGGAAACGGTATCACCTCTCGAATAGAAGTCTCGCCAGCCAGAATCATAACCAAACGGTCTAGTCCGAGGGCGATACCCCCATGTGGGGGGGCTCCGTATTCAAGTGCTTCCAGGAGAAAGCCAAAGCGGCGCTTCGCTTCTTCGTCCGTAAACCCTAGAGCCGAAAATACCTTAGCCTGAATATCGCGCCTGTGGATACGGATCGACCCGGAGCCCAGTTCTATGCCATTTAAGACAATGTCGTAGGATTTCGCCCGGCAATTTGCGGGGTCGGTAGTTAGTTTATGTAAGTCATCGTCATGAACGGAAGTAAATGGATGATGGGCCGCGTTCCAGCGTTTTTCGTCCTCATCCCACTCGAACATCGGGAAATCGACCACCCAGAGAAATCTGAAGTCGGCCGGGTCAAGCAGTTTGTGCCGGTCGTTATATTTCATCCCTGCGTGCAAGCGAAACTGACCGCAAGCCTGAAGAAATGTCTCTTCCGGACGGGCCCCTTTCAATTCTCCGGGCCAGCCCGCGAGCATCAGCAAATCGTTCTCCCCGGCGCCGGTTGCTTGGCGAGCCTGCTCGGCAATGGCCGGTTCCAGCTTCTTGAGGTCGTCGTAGATCCGCAGGCCGCGCTCGGCGCCAGCCGCCTTCAGCTCGTCGCGTTCCTTGCGGCTCAGCGGGCCGGTAGCGGGTATGTGAATCGCGACCGGCGGAAACGTTAGTCCAAGAGACGGAAACTCGCCTTCGAGCATATGGAAGGGAGGCAGGCGCAAGTCGGGTTTATCGCTGCCGTAAGAGCGCATGGCCTGAGCGTAGGTCAGCCGCGGAAAAGCGGAGTTGGCCTTGACCCCCGCGGCCTCGCAGACGCGCTGCACCAGCGGCTCAACGATTTCATAGATCGTCTCCTGCTGCGGAAAAGACATCTCGATATCGATCTGGGTGAACTCAGGCTGGCGGTCGGCCCGCAAATCCTCGTCGCGAAAGCAGCGCACGATTTGGAAATACTTCTCGTAGCCGCCAATCATCAGCAGTTGTTTGAAGATCTGCGGCGATTGGGGCAGCGCATAGAAATTGCCGGGCTGAACGCGGCTCGGCACCAGGTAGTCGCGCGCGCCTTCCGGCGTGGAGCGCGTCATAAACGGCGTTTCGATCTCCAGAAAACCTTGCTGGTACAGAAACTCCCGTACCGCAAAGCTGATCTTGGACCGCAGCATGATGTTGCGTTGCATCTGCGGGCGGCGCAGATCGACATAGCGGTATTTGAGCCGGGCGTCTTCCTTCACATCCACCGCTTCTTCCATGGGGAAGGGAGGAGTGCGGGATTCGTTCAGGATCCAAAGCTTGCTCGCCACCAGCTCGACCTCGCCCGTGGGCAGGTTGGGATTGATGGTTTCCGGAGTCCGCCGCTCCACCTCGCCTTCCACGGCGATCACCCACTCCGAGCCCAGCATCTCCGCGCGCTTGTGGATCTCGGAGCCTTCATCGGCGCGAAACACGATCTGGCTAGAGCCCTCGCGATCGCGCAGGTTCAGGAAAATCAAACCTCCGTGATCGCGCCGGCGATGCACCCAGCCCATCAACACGGCCCGGTTGCCCGCGTCCGAGGCGCGCAACGCTCCGCAGGAATGCGTGCGCCGTAATTCACCCAAAAAATCCAGCTTTACAGTGTCCATGACTAATCTCAACAGTGAACTTGTATCTACTTCTCTCAGCGCGCATTCGCTCCCTAGCCCGGCATAGCCGGAACCAAACAGGGCGAGGACCTCGTTATCTTCCCCCCAACTCGCTGCTGCGCCCACAAGCTATAATCACAGCTGCACAGGCTAAAAGCCTGTGCCACCTAGTGTTAGCACGGCAAACGTGGCACAGGCTTTAGCCTGTGTTGATTGACGTTCTGCCAATTTCGGCAACAGCCTAACTACGTAGGTACTAACGGTCGCGGCCATTGGCAAGTACTTCGCATGATGATGCGCGGTTTCTACCATCTATCTCAACAATTTCTGCAGTTCATCGCGGCCAACATCCCGCTGGTCGCCGGTCTGCATGTCCTTGAGCAGGTACTTGCCGGAGGCCAGCTCATTGTCGCCGACCAGGACGGCAAACCGCGCGCCTAATTTGTTGGCTAGCTCGAGCGAGCGTTTCAGCTTTGCCGCCGGTCCCAGTTCCAGGCTGAATCCAGCGCGCCGCAATTCGGATGCGAGGCCAACACAGTGGCGCTCGGCTTCGCCGCCCATGGGCGCGACATAGGCGTCGAGCGCGGGGGCCAATGCTTCCGGATGCTCCTGCTCCACGCTCATGACCAGGCGATCTTCGCCGATCGAAAAACCAATCCCGGGCGCAGGCACCCGCGACCCGAGCGCTTCCGCCAATCCGTCATACCGGCCGCCGCCCAGCAAGGAGTTCTGCGCCCCGAGCGCGCCATGAACCACCTCGAACGTCGTCCGCATGTAGTAATCCAGCCCGCGCACCATGCGCGGGACGATCTCGAACTCGATGCCGCGGTCTTTGAGAGACGCGCACAATGCATCGAAATGCGCCCGGCAGTCCGCGCAGAGATGGTCCTGAATCGATGGCAGTGCGTCGATCAGCGGCTGGTCTTCCGGAACCTTGCAATCGAGAACGCGCAGCGGATTGGTGTCCGCGCGGCGCTGGCAATCGCTGCATAGTCGATCCGATACATCCTTGAGCTTCTCCTTCAGCAATGCGACATATTGCGGCCGGCAGTTGTGATCGCCAACAGAGTTCAGGTACAGCTTGTAACCGCTCAGCCCGGTTTTTTTCAATACTTCCAGAACCATCTCGATGACCTCGGCGTCAACCAAGGGCGATTCGGAACCGATGGCCTCCGCGCCGATTTGGAAAAATTGGCGATACCGGCCCTTTTGCGGCCGCTCCCGCCGGAACATGGGACCGACGTAATACAGCTTTTGCAGACCGGGGCGCTGATCGAGCCGGTTCTCGATATACGACCGCATCACCGAAGCCGTGGCTTCCGGCCGTAGCGTCAGGGAACTGCCGTCGCGGTCTTCAAAGGTGTACATTTCCTTGCTGACGATGTCGGTCTCCTCGCCAACGCCTCGTGCAAATAGCGCCGTTTCCTCGAGAATGGGCGTACGGATCTCTTGATAGTTATAGCGCCGGAACACTTCGCGCGCGGCCGCCTCCACGCGGTTCCAAACCGCGCTCGATGGGGGAAGAATATCCCGCGTGCCTTTTACCGCTTTGATCATTTCGTGCTTCGCCGTTTAGCGCTCGTCCCGGTAGATTTTGGCCATCTCGACATAGCGCGAAGCGTTATGATGAAAGCGCTCACGCTCCTCGGTGGTCAGTTCCCGTTTGACTTTAGCTGGAATGCCCATCACCATGCTGCCGGGCGGAATTTGCATGCCTTCGGGCACGACGCTGCCCGCTGCGATGACCGAACCGCGGCCGATTTTTGCGCCATTGAGAATTACCGCGCCTATTCCGATCAAGGACTCATCTTCAATCGTGCAGCCATGCACCACCGCGCCATGTCCCACCGTAACCCGGTTGCCGATGACCAGCGGGAATGTTACCGGATCGCAGTGCAACACCGTGTTGTCCTGGATACTGGTCTCATCGCCAATGCGGATGGAGTTTACATCGCCCCGGATAGAAACATTCGGCCATACGCTGGACCGCTCTCCCACGGCTACATCGCCGATCACCTGGGCGCTGGGATCGATATAAGCGGATGCGGCAATTTGCGGAAGCACGCCGCGAAAAGGGCGAATCATGTTGATTCTTCAGGCTAACATGCAGCTTTGGATCGGCTGGGGACTGCTAGTTGGCCGGTCGGTGTTAGCGCCAGGCTGGTAACACTCACCGTGACTCACGAGCTGGTAAGCAGGGCTGCGCCAGCGCAAGCGATGTCCTGACGCTCGCCTAACCCCGAACGTCAGTGAGGGGATGGGCGCTTGAAGTCCACGGGAGAGTTCGCCCCACGGCTATTCCTTTTTCTTGCGCGGCCGCCGTTGTGGCCGATCCCCGGCCCGGTCCCCGGAATGACCCGAGGCCGCCGCCGATTTGCGCGGGGCCCGCTTCACCGGTTTCGGCTTCACGGGCGGCGGATTGGGTTCGAGCAGCGACGGTTGGCCTTCCACAATGGGCTGCTTCTCCTCGAACTCCTCATGCGCTTCCGGTAGAGGCGCTTCCGGCTCCGCCGGAGGATAGAATTCCGCGCCCAGATACACGATCAAGCCTCGCTCTTCATCCGGCTCTACACGCACCACCAGTTTGTCCTGGGCGTAGTTCAGGAATTCAGTGAACTCCTGGTAACCATATCGAGCGAGCGAGAAGTTCGGCGCCTCGGCCTGCATCCAGGCCGCCAGTTCGTCGGAGCCTGCGCCGTTTTCCAACTCCAACCGATGCGTTTCGAGCACGTCGCGCAATGCGGGCAGCGCTTCTTCCGGCTTGGGCTGAGTCCGTTCCGGTTGGGACGACGCCTTGCGTTCAATCACGTAACGGCCGCCCTGGCCGCTGACGTTGACGTAGTCCGCTTTTTTCAGCTTTTCAACGAAATCGGAGAAGCTGTTGGCGCCGTACGCCTTCTCCGTGAAAGCAGAATCCAGCTGCAGCATGGTGCTCTTCAACAAACCTAATTGAGGCTGCACCTCGCGCCGTTCCAATACTTGCAGCGCGCGCTCCACCAGTGGCATGGCTTGCACTAAATCGAGCGGCGCCGGCCGCTGCCGCTGTTGTTGTTGCTGCGCCCCCTGCTGCTGCGGCTTGCGGTCTCGGTCGCGTTCCCGCTCCCGGTCGCGATCGCGCCGGTCCATGCCGCGAGGCGGTTCCACTGCCACCACCGGTCCGCCGCTCGTGCTATCGAGCAACGACTCATAGCTCACGAATTCGTGACAATTCTGCTGCAGGATGGTGCTGGTAAACGCCTTGCCGCCCACCACGAATACGGTCTTGCCGTACTCCTTGAGCTTGTTCACCAGCGGAATAAAATCGCTGTCGCCGCTGACGATGGCGAAGGCGTTCACATGCGAATGCGTGAAGGCCATCTCCAGTGCGTCCAGGGCGAGATTAATATCGGCGCCGTTCTTGTCGCCGCGCGGCGACGGCAGACGCTGGACCATTTGGACCGCGTTTTCCGCCATCTGGCGCGTGGCGCCTTCTTGCCGGCCCCAGTTGGCGTAGGCAAATTTTGCTACGATGTCGCCGCGTTCCTTCAGCGCTTCAAGCGCGAAGGAGACATCGAATTCCCGGCGTAAAGTGGACTTCACGCCGATCTCGATGTTGTCATAATCGACGAACACGGCAATGTTCAGTTTCTCTTGCATTGTTTCTCTTTTACTGTTCGGCAGGCTTGGCCCGCCTGTTTTTTCAAGCAGTCTGTTCTACGTGCGACCGGATGAAATCTGCGATTTCTTCAAGCGACGCTCCGGGCTGGTAGACCGCGGCCACGCCCAGTTTCTTCAGTGCGGCGGCATCGTCGTCGGGAATGATTCCGCCGACAATCACCAGCACATCGTTCATGTTTTTCTCCCGCAGCAATTCCATCACTCGCGGGACAATGGCGTTGTGAGCGCCCGAAAGAATGGAGAGCCCGATTACCTGGACATCTTCCTGCAACGCGGCATTGACAATCATTTCGGGTGTCTGCCGCAAGCCGGTGTAGATCACTTCCATGCCCGCGTCGCGTAACGCCCGGGCGATTACTTTCGCCCCGCGGTCATGGCCGTCCAAGCCTGGCTTTGCCACCAGGACCCGGATCCGATTCTCCATATTAGGATTCTAGCCTAGTACATCTCATCAACGGGATGCTGCTACCGATAGTACCTCACCCGCCCGGGTGCCCTCTCACGCTTGATCTGGGTAGATGCTCTCGCGGCTCATCGCTTCAGCGGAGAGGACCGGCGTATCGGGGTTGTGACTATCCGCCCAAACTCGGAACTGACGCGCCCACTCCTTGGGATTTGTCTTTTGAACATGAGCGATTGAATGCGCATGGGAGTCTTGGTCAGCCAGCTCCAGTATCCATCGCTCCACGGTGAGGCCGCGAGCCTGCGCCCGCGCCAGATAGAGAGCGACGCGTTCGTCGGGGATTTGTATGGTTAGGTCCATATTTTCTCTGATCCTTCTCATTCCGCGTTGTCGTATGTAAGGCCTTCCTGAGATGCCCGGAAACTGGTCTTAGAATCGGGGACTTCGGCGCGAACCATGCCAAAAATGAAGAATTTCGACGAAGTTGGGGCCTTCGTTCACGCGGTAGTAAATGAGGATTGGGGTGTGCACGAGCTGCCGCACCTCCGGATGGCCAGCAACCGGGCTACCGATAAAGGGAAAGCTCTTGAGTAGATTGACGTGATTGAGAATCGCGTTGCCAAAACGTTCCGCGCTGCCGGGAAGGTTCGTCCAAGAGTACTCGAAGATTTCCTCGAAGTCAGCTAGGGCCGCTTCCGTGATTCGAATTTGGAAATCCACTTTGGAATCATGTTCTGGACTTCGTCGAGGGACACGGTCCTGCCTTCGTCGGCATCCTTGATGCCACGATCAATTGCGGCCACGGTCTCGGCGTCCAC
>DATFZA010000818.1:0-3638 GCA_035314765.1 Bryobacteraceae bacterium | reverse complement strand
GGGACTGTTCGGCGCCAACGCGGCCTGGTGGACGCTGATGATCCTGGCATTGAACCTGAACGCCGCGAGGAAGCGGCTGGTACTGGGAAAGGGCTGGGTGACGAAGCGGATGAAAGCCCTGCGCTTCCATTTGATCGGTCTGCCGGGACGCGTGGTCAGCCACGCACGTAAGCTGATCATCCGCCTCGGCGCCGGGGCCGAGGCGTTGCGACCTTTATCACCGCCCGTCAGACCATCCGGCCCCTGGCATGTGGACCGGCCGGATGAAACGCCGCGGCGACTCATCCGCGCGAGATATCACGTCGCGGGCCGCCCTTCAGGCGGCCAGGCCTCTCCATGGCCAGCTGACAAGAACGTGACTCACAACAGTTGCACAACGCGAAGGCGGGACTCGCCATGCGTGCGGAGAGACAAACAGGGGTGACGATCAACTCGCGATCCTGACGTGAGATGGCCTGCAGGGCCCCCAGATCAGCCCGACTTCTGCACCACCTGCGATCTGTTCGGGAATCGTGGAATAGCACCGCCCTAGACCGCAAGGCCTTGATTTAGTAAGTTGTTGTTTCGGTCGTGAGCAAGGAATATTGACCCTGGCGTTGAGGCGGATTATGGCAACATGTAGGCGCATAGCCGAACGGGGGGCACCCAGCTCAAATACGGCAAAGGTCCACACCCGGGTCCCTTCCACGCCTTCGACTCGGCCAAAAATAGAGTGGCTGACGCGACTCGGCGGAGCCGCGTGGCTGTGCTTGGGCGGTTGCGCCGCGCCACCTCCATCACTCACCACTGCCGCTGACCGTGCAACCGAGGCAGCACAGCAGACGTCGGAATACGTCATTGGCCCGGGAGATCGTTTGAGCATTTTCGTCTACGATAACCCCCAGCTCAGTGTGGCAAACCTGCCGGTCCGGCCGGATGGGCGCATATCGACACCGCTAGTGCCCGATGTCGTTGCCGCCGGCCAGACACCTTCCGCTCTCGCCAAGAGCCTGGCGGAACGGCTCAAGACCTACGTCCGGGATCCGAACGTAACCGTTATGGTGCTCGATTTTCTTGGGCCGTACAATCGCCAGGTCCGGGTGATCGGCGAGGCAGCAGAGCCACAGGCGCTTCCTTACCGCGAGCATATGACACTGCTCGATGTTATGATTCAGACTAAAGGCCTAACCCGGTTCGCCGCTGGCAACAGCGCTGTCATTGTGCGGAAACTGCCCAAAGGCGGACTTACTCGAATTCCTGTGCGGCTGTCTGACCTCATCAAGGATGGCGACATTTCTCAGAACGTCGAGATGCAGCCGGGCGATACGCTTGTTATACCACAGAGCTGGTTTTAGCCGAGCGAAATCACAAATCAGGACCGCCGACGCCCGTACAACGGCTCGCATCACCGGGTTGGCTACCTACCCGTCTTATCTAGATGATTTGCCGGAGGGTGAAGTTATTTCGCTAAAGATACGAAACCAGGCATGCGATTAGCAAGCGACGCGGTAGAAAGGGCGAGCGGGTCGGGTGCTTGAACGACAGACCAGATACGCCGGTTGGCCAAACCAGGACGGCCATCTCAACCGGAAGGATCGAACGCACTGCTTCCCAAGCAGTGACAGTTGTTGCCACAGGCCTCCGCAGCAGTTTGCACCCTTCGCCGTACCTATGACGCAGTCGTATGCTCGAGCAGCAAAACGCGTCGACTGGAGCGCTGGCAGGGAATTGACGCGTGGCGGGTTGTGCCTCGCTCTACTGATGGTTGGCAGCACTGCTCACGCCCAGGGAGAGCTCCCGGAAGAGCCGTCGATCAACGGCCCCACGCCCAGCTCAAGCGTGGCAAGTCCCGGACCTGAACCCGGTCCGTCGGGGAGCATCGCCCCTCTCCTAAACGCCCCGTCAGTGCTGCCCGCTACCGGTATCGGGCCATCAGGTCCTGACGTGAGGATCGGCAATCTTGGCAACCAGCTCACTCTGCCGCTCGGCGAGGCGCCTTTGGAGCCAAGCGCGGGACGTGCGTGGACGATCGTACCCTCCGTAGCTATAAGCGAAGAGTATGTCGCCGGCGCCTTGGGCCCGGGGAGCGCCGCCGTTAGCAATCAACTTGTTACCGTTCTCCAGCCGGGTGTTTCGGCTACCGGGGACACCTTGCGGTTGCATGGCGAGGTTTTCTACGACCCTCAGATCACGATTTACTCCCGTGATGGAAGTCAAGATCAGATCGCTCAGGATTTCAACGGCCGCCTGCTTGCGACGCTCGCGCCTCAAACACTTTACCTGGACTTGCGTGGGTTCGGCTCAGAGCAGGCGATAACGCCAGGCCAGCCGGTCACGGGGACATCCGTGCAGGCTCGAGGTAATACCACCCAGATCTACAACCTATCCGCCACCCCCTATGCTATCCATCGGTTCGACGACTGGGGCACCGGCGAGATCGGCGCAACTATCAGCAGCACAGTCCAGTCTGCACTTCAGGTGGCTGCAAACCAGCCAGGGCTGGAGGCTCTTTCCGCAGCGTCGAACCAAAATGTCACGGCGATAGGTGGTCACCTCGCTTTCGTAACTGGAGAGGCCTTTGCACGTTTCAACAGCGCGTTTCTGGCCCAGGAAACTAGCTTTGATGGCACGGGGGTGCTGCATGGCGCCTACCGTCGAACCGTAACCTTCGACAACGGCTATGCGCTGACCCGGACGATCGTTGTTTTGGCTACGATCGGATGGGAGAGCACCCACTACTCAGGTATACCTGGCGTTGTCATTGACGACGCCATATGGAACGTTGGGGTCCGAGTCACCCCCAACGCCAAAAGCTCCATCACGATCCGTTATGGTCATCAGGACGGACTGAACTCCTTCATGCTCGACGCTGGCTATCAGCTGACCGCTCACACGAGCCTCTATGCACGATATTCGAAGGGACTGACGACCACGGCAGAGCAACTACAGACAGCGCTCGCCACGACAGACCTCAACGCGCTTGGCAATCCCGTGGATCAAACCACCGGGGCACCATTAGTCCCGGTGGGCACGTTCTTCGGCATCAACAGCGGGCTTTACAAGACGACACTCGCATCCGTTACCGTCGCTTGGACTCGTAACCGAGACATCTTGTCCGCCAGCGTTAACACACAGTCCCAGACGCTTGTGTCGGCCAGCAACTTAGTCACCATCGGAACCGCAAGTAGCTCAGGCGCATACGGCACGCTCACTTGGTCCCACGAGTTGCGTCCGAACCTCCAGAGCACCGCCTATGTGCAATATGGGACAACGAGCGGAGGAGTGCTAACTTCGGGGCAGCAGCTCATCGCCGCGTCGGTCGCACTTTCCTACGCGCTCAGCCCAACCCTAGCCGGCCGGGCGCAATATACCTCCAATCAGCAGTCCGGCGCGAATGGCGGAACGCAACAGCTTTTTCTGATAGGATTAGCGAAGTCATTCTAAATCTAGCCAAACATATTTGAAATTTGCTGACTAAGCTGCCTCAGTGGCCTCAGTGAGCTTATCGGTCGGGTACCCAAGGCTGTTCAATGCTGGCGGATGGGCCGAAGTGAGTCCGAACCGCAACACGTGCTGATCGAACTGAAGCGGCTGATAAGAACGGGGATTCGCGAATCGGCGAATGTCTGACTCCTGGGCCGGCAACCGAGTCGGAGGTT
>DATFZA010000817.1:0-6576 GCA_035314765.1 Bryobacteraceae bacterium | reverse complement strand
GGATCCGGCGCCACCGATGCCGCCAAGGTCACGGAACTGGTTCCGCCGTTGGTCAGCGTTATCTGCTGTGTCGCGGGCGCACTCGACACCACTCCAAAAGAAACGGTAGTGGGATTTGCAAACACAGTGGCGCCAATCGCGGCGCCTGCGTCCAGCCGTCCAGCCCCGATCCATTCCACTGTCACGGGATCGCCAAAATCGTCTGATGTCGTATCCTGGGCCGTCGAGTTGACTAACGCGGATTTGATTTGCGCGGCGGTCCACCTCGGGTTCTTCTGCTTCAGCAACGCCGCCGCGCCTGCGGTTATTGGCGATGAGAAACTGGTGCCATCGGCGGCGGTGTACCGGTTGGAACTGTACACTTCGCCGTTCGGATCGTAGCTCTCCGCAGCCACGTACATTCCATACCCGTAGATCAAATACGGATCATTGGGGTCGGGTCCATTCAACGGATCGAGTCCGCCGGTGGCCACCAACTCCGGCTTGATGGCGTAGTTGCCGGCATTCGGCCCGATGGAAGAATACGCGGCCAGGAAATTGTCAGGCGAGATGCTTTCCTCCTGGCCCGCTGGATCCACCGTGACGGCGTGCCCGGGATTTGCGTCGATATAGGCCTTCAAATTCAGTCCATCGGCGTTGGAGATCATCACGAACTCGCCGTTGTTCACCTGGTCTAGTCCCTCCGGCGTAATCGTAGCCGAAGAATCGTACATGTAGAAAATCACACCCAAAGCCCCCGCGTTTTGGGCGTTGGTGGCTTTTGCCACAAACGTACAAGGATTCGACGACGGTCCGCGCTCGATCAAAGCATAGGCGCCGTTCAGGGAATTGGCCGGCAGCGCGGAGCAGGCATAGCCGTCATTGCCAAGCTGCGCGACATCCACCAGCGGCGCTGTCAACGCGCCGATCGGGCCAAACCCATCGCTATTCTGCGCCAGAATACCTTGCAGATTGCTGGCCGCTCCCGGCGCATTCACCGCCGGTCCGAAAAAGTGAGCGTTGGTGGTCGCGCCTACCGCGATCACTGAAGGCGCGCTCGCCGGGCTGGAAATGATATTGAACGTTGGATAAACCGAACCGACCGCGTTGTCGTTTCCGGCCGAAACGGTGATCACCATCCCGCTCTTCGCCACATTCTCAAAGGCCTGCGCTAATGGATCGTCGGCTGGGTCGGTCACTCCTGGCAAGCCCGAGGAGAGATTGGCAATGTCCATCCCATCGTTCATCGCGTCATCGATCGCCATGATGAAAATGTCTTCGCTCGGAAAGTCATTGACGCCCGGCGACCCATAAACTTTGTAATTGCCCAGATACGCTTTCGGCGCCATGCCATTAAACGTAACCGTGCCGCTGTTGACATTCGCCGCCACGCAGGAGGCCACCGCGGTACCGTGTCCGTCGTGATCGCGGGCGGTGAAATCGTCCGGCGAGGAAGTCGCGGCTGGATTATTCGGGTCGGCGCCGGTGGCGCTGATCTGCTTTACATAGCTGCGCGCCACGATCACCTTGTTCGTCGTGAAGGCGCAATCGCCCGGCGTACATTTCGGGAAGCCGCTGGGGATCGATAACGAAGTGTCCTGAAACGCCGGATGGGTTTGGTCGATTCCGGTATCGATCACGGCGATCTTGATTCCCGCCCCGGCGTTCCCGACGCCACCCAACTGGTTCCAGGCAGCGGGCGCCTGCATCAATTGTGTTGCCTGATTCAAGTGGCGCTCCACGCGCCGCATCCGCAACACCCGAGTAACTCCGGGCAGGTCCTTCATCTCCTCGACTCGATCCGGAGTCACATCGATGAAGACCGCGTTCAACGCGGTTGCCACCGATCCGGTAACCGAAACGTTGCGGGCCTGCAGGGCGTTGATCAGAACCCGTTGCTTGGCTTCAATCTGTTGCCGGTAGGACTGCGCCTCGCTCCCACGGATCGCATCGCGCGAGGTATACCGGACTGTCACCGGCGGGTCAGCCAGAAACAGGGCATACCGGTTGGGCGCGGTTCCATGGAAAGAACGCTCCGCCCGGGCCTGCGAGCGGCCCGGAACCTCGGACAAGAAGACGCACACGACAACTGTAAGAACGGGAAATATCCTGAAACAACGCATCATGGTTCTATTAACGCACGCCGATCGGTAGGAGTTTCAAACGCCCGTCGGAGTTTCAAACAGTGGATGAGCGGAATTGCGATACCCCGTGGTTCTATAGCTCTAACTTTCCGCGATAGATCATGTCGGTTAGATAAAACGATTGCGTTACGTGCATTCTCCCGATGTGGGCGTCGAAACTGATCTGCTTGTCCGTGGCGGTGATTTCCTGGCTGCGCGGAAACAGGAACATCACCATGGTGCCCTTATCCAATGCGATAACCCTTGCATCCGACGACTTGATGGTCTTCTTGCCTTCACGCTTCAGTTCTGCCTTGGGCTTGCCCGAGTCGCTATTGGCGATGCGGTTCGGAACTCCGATGACCGAGATGGCGTAGTGATCGGCATCGATGGACGGCGTGCCGGTTTCCTTCGATTTCAGAAGGGCATTCTGGACTGGAAGCGCGCTTTCCCAGCGCACCGTGACGTTGCGCGACTGACGGGAATCGCCGGACGAGTTCTGGTCCGGATCGTCCTGGCGCTGCTGGCCGTAACCTCCGTTGTTGCCGCCATAACCGCCATTGCTGCCGCCATTGCTGCCGCCTCGGCCGCCCCAGCCGCCGCCGCCCATTCCGATGCCGCCGCCACCAAATCCACCGCGGCGTCCCATACCTTGCTGCCCGCCGTTCTGCGCGCGGGTGAATTCGGGCACGGACATCCTCGCCCAGGGTGAACTCGTTAACACCTCTTGAACATCGTCGTCCGACCACTCGGAAACCTGTTTGTCTTTCCAAGATTGATCGCCGGCCGCAAAAGCAGCAACGGCCGCGGCGGCGAGAATCCAACCTACTTTCTGTCTCATGAACACTTGAACCCGCCACCAAAGCGAAAGGTTCCATCCCCAGAAAAGCGGTTGGCCCGTAGCCGTCGAAAGCAGGTTCCGGAAGTCGAAAATCGCCCATGACACTGCAGAAAAACGTCCCTCCAGAGCCGAGAATGATCACCCAACGGACAGCTATCGAGTAACGTTAATAGTGGTATACTCCACTAGCCAATGAAAGGGCCTTAAAGGGAGATTGTTATGCGTTCGTCACATTTCTTCACTACTGGCAAGGGCGCTCAAGGACGGAAAAGCCACCACGCGCCGGTAAAGAGTGCCGAGTTTCAAGTCCAAAACCAGAGCGTTCAACTTCCGGTTTATCCCTTTCAACCGCTGCCGCCTCCAAACGGACCTGCTCCCTACCGGTTTGATCTGTCCCAATTGCTGTCGGCGGCAGACATCGCCGCAATCAAGCAAGCTGGTCTTCTGGTGTGCCACACCGTAGGCGATACCGGAGACTACCGGGGTCAACAGCAGGACTTTGTCGCGGCCATGATGACCCAGGACGCGAATGGTCTGGCCAACGGCCAAAAACCAGCTTTCTTGTACCATCTCGGGGACGTTGTATACTTTGCCGGAGATATTGACAAGTACGGTGACAATTTCTACGAAACTTACAAAAGCTATCCGTGCTTTATTGTCTCAATTCCGGGAAATCATGACTGCCAGCCGGACGATCCACTGGATGGGCCAGTGGACCCAACCAAAGTTCCCTTGGACGGGTGGGTGCAGAACTTCATGGCGCCGAATCCCAGCCAACGCGGTTCTCGAAAGAGTTCGGCAGTGCGAACTCAAATGGACTTGCCGAATTGCTATTGGACCTTCACCACGCCGTTTGCGACCATCCTCGGTCTCTTCTCGAATGTCGGTGAAACGGAAGGAGAGATCCACCAGGACCAAATCGATTGGTTCCAGGGTGAACTCAAGGCGGCCGATCCGGGCCTGGCTCTCATTGTCACGGTACATCATCCACCGTTTTCCGGTGACGCTGAGCACTCGGGCAGCAGCGCGGTTTACACGGTGCTGTTTGACAGCTTCAAGGCAACCGGACGCTATCCCAGCTTAATTCTTTCAGGGCATGTCCATAATTATCAACGGTTTACAGTCCAGATGAAAGGTCCGAAGGGCACTCTTCACATTCCGTGCATCGTGGCCGGGGCCGGCGGTTATACCAATCTCGGCAAGCTCCAGACGATAAAAGGGCAATACCCCAAAGCGCCGCTGGCTCTCGGAAACGGCCTCACACTGGAGCAGTACGACCAGGATAATTTCGGTTTTCTCCGTTTGGAGTTGAGCAAGAAACAAATCGTGGGAACCTATCTCTCCGCCCCTTACTCGGCGGGAAGTACGCAGGCTGGGACGGTGGTGGAGCAGTTCGCCATCGATTTGGTCAAACATACCGTTACAACGTTGTGATAACTGACGGGCCGGCCCTTTGCCCCCGCCAATGCGGGTATTCGTACTAAGAGTTGACGTGGAATTCCCGCCAAATAGTAAGCGATTTCCTTTGCATTTTATCAACAAGAATGCCATTCTGTGTCGTAGATACTAGACCTCAAAGGCCTACGTACTGGAGGAATGGATGCTGCCAAGGCTCCTCGTACCTGAAAATATCGCCAGCGCAGACGGAGTCGGGCCGGTGCTGGAATTGGGCGCAGACCGGGAAACGCCGATCGTTCTAACGCTGGCTATCGACCGCGTAGTGGAGCAGGAAACCTTGCAAGTCAGCATCTGGGGCTCCGCCGACAACCAGGAGTGGGGGCCGCGACCCCTGACCTCGTTTCCGCCTAAGTCTTATTGCGGAATCTATTCGCAACTCTTGAATATGGCCAGACACAAAGGCGTCCGTTATTTGCGGGCTGAATGGAAAGTCAGCCGATGGTCGAATCCAGCCAGCGCGCCGTTATTCGAGTTTTGCCTGATGGCGGAAGAGTCCGGTTTGCGCTTGAAGCGAGCGGTTAGCTCCGCCACCCGAGCAAGCGAGCCGGCGGCCGCCGTGGCATAGCGTCCTGCTTCATCAGCCAACATCAAACAGCAGAATCTCGCTGGACTCCGCGTCTCCGCCGATCAGCGCCAAATTCTCTTCGTCACTTATGGCGGCAGAATCGCCCGTCTGCAAGGCGACGCCGTTCACTGTGACTGCTCCTCGAACCACGTGCACCCAAGCGCCGCGATTGGCGCCGAGACTATAAGGAATCTCGATGCCCTTTGCCAGTTCCGCCACAAAGACATGAGCGTCCTGGTTGATTCGGGCCGCGCCGTTGCCACCCGTTGGTCCCGCCAGGCGCTTCAACTGATTCTGCTTCTCGTTCGGGTCAAAGCGGATCTGCTCATAACTCGGTTGCGTTCCGGTGGTGGCGGGCTCGATCCAGATTTGGAACAAATGCAGCCCCTCGTTTTTGGACGGATTGAACTCGCTGTGCCTCACGCCCTTCCCGGCGGACATGCGCTGAATTTCGTTCGGTCCCAGGGCTTGCTGATGACCCATGCTGTCTTTATGAGCTAGCGAGCCCTCGAGGACGTAAGTGAGAATCTCCATGTCACGATGGCCGTGGGTTCCAAATCCCTCGCCCGGAGCGACGCGATCTTCGTTAATCACGCGCAGGCTTCGGAAGCCCATGAACTTCGGGTCGTAATAATCGGCAAACGAGAATGTGTGGTACGTATCGAGCCAGCCGTGATTGGCGTGGCCCCGCTCTTCACTTCTGCGAACTTGAATCATTTAGAAATCTCCTTCTTTTGGCGGGTTTCCGCGCCGGCTCCGGCCGCGAATAGACCCAACTTCTTGAGAAGCCCGAAAAGCTCCCGTTTCTCGCTCTGGCTCAAAACGGCCATGGCTGATTCGAGCTCCGCGGCATGGCGGCGGAACGCTGTCTCCACCACCCGCCTTCCTTCCACAGTCAAATGCAAAACCTTAGCGCGCCGGTCGCTGGGCGCTGGGCCACGTTCAATCAGACCCTTTTTCTCCAGGCGATCGACGGCAGCGGTCATCGAGCCGCTGGCCAGCAGCACCTTTTCCTGGATCGCCGTAATGGTTAGCGGACCCTTGTGCAAGAGGGCCTCGAGCGCGGCGAAGTCCGTGAGGCACAGCCCGGCTTGCTCGATGCTACGCTCCGCGATGCGGCTTAGTGCACGATGACACCTCGCCAGAACGAGCCACAGGTGAGGCCCATCCACACTAGTCTTCGCGCTCACGAGTGAGCCAGATCCGGTTGCGCCGCGGGCGAAGCCGTTGCGATCGCGCGATCAACCGAAAGCGGGCCGGCGCCGCGTATCATCAGGAATGCTGTCATCGCCAGCACCAGCAAGTGGTATTCGAAGCCTTCGCCCTTCTGGGTCCCGCTCCAATTCATGAAGAACCCGAAGGCTCCATGCACCGTGGCAATGGCGACAACCATATTGGCCGCAATGCCGAAGGCCGCAATCCGGGTGAGGAATCCCAGAATGAGTCCCAGACCGCCAAAGAACTCGGCGGCGATGGCCAGGAAGGCGAACGGGGCCGGAATATGCATCGTACCCGTAAAGAAACCCATCGTTCCAGCGAAGCCGTAACCTCCGAACCAACCCAACATTTTCTGCGCGCCATGCGCGAAGAAGACGACTCCCAGCACCAGC
>DATFZA010000816.1:0-29805 GCA_035314765.1 Bryobacteraceae bacterium | reverse complement strand
GCCGCGCTCGATCTGCACAAGAAAATCGTCGAAGCCGTAGTCCTCGACGACACCGGAAGAGTCCTCCATCGCGACCACTTTTCCACCACCCGGGAAGCCCTCACGGACTTCGCCCGCAACCTTCCCTCCAACACTCACATCTCTATTGAAGCCACTACCAACACCTGGGCCGTGGTCCAAGGCGCAGCAGCCAACTGCTTCGCCCTCCTGGACGGCCAGAAAGATGGGTCCGCCACGATCCACGATTGCCCCTTGCGGATCGCTGAGCGCCTCCATGTCCTTAGCGGTGGAGAGAACCAAGGCGTCGTCAGTGTTGAGCCAAAGACTTCGAATGAGGCGCGGAGAGAGTAGCCTTGACTCAACAGCGTTGCTAGCGGAAAGTCTTTCCGGTCGAGGACGGAGATTAGCTGCGCAATCGGAAATGTAAGGACTTGCACCGCGCCCGGCTTGAGGCGCAGGTCTACAGGCGTCGGGAACCCTCCCGGATTTTCTTCAGCGCGTACAAATCGAAGACGGGTCGCTCTTGTTGCCCACCGGCCCGGACGGCGGTGATCGTCACGTTATATACCGGGCCTGCCAACCCTTCGAAGCCTATCGGCAAGACTCGCTCTTCCGATCCGGCATTTTTCAATAAGAGGCGCAGCGCTGGTTGCGTTGCAGGGGTCCGCGCGCTTGCTTCAATTCCCAGTTGAAGACCGTCTTGAATGGGGCTCCACTTGGTGGTGACTGACGCAACGGTGCGATCTTGAGAGATTGCGACCACCATTGCGGAGATCAATAGCAGGCACGTTGGCGCGGCTCTCATATAGCGAAAGGTATCATGGCGGACGGCGGGTCTATCACAAGAAAGCCGACGCCGCGATCTAGTTTACGACAAGCCGGAAGTGGTCAGCGGCGTCAAAGAAGCCGGTCTGGATGGATATTACGCGCAAGGCCCGTGGGGCCAAGAAAATAGCGAGGTGGCGATAATGCAGCGAGCGCCGGTAACCTCCAACCATCCGCTTGCAGGCAGGTTGGTCGAGGAAGAAAATCCAGCCGGCGCGACTACGGTGGTGTACACGATAACAACCGAGGACGACCGCTTGAGCGTGAGCGGAGTTGACCAGTCCGATGGCGTAGCACTGGCGGTGTCAAAGACCAGTTTCGATGGCGAGAAACTCACTTTTGTCACCCGCTTTCCTCCGACGAATCATGTGGCCAGCCACCGATTTGTGTTGATTGGGGAAGGGCGAGCCAAACACGAAGTGAGCTACACCGACGGGGATCAGAAGTACACGGTCAACGAAGTTTGGAAAAAGGTCGGTGAATATTAGCTGTTCGTTCTCGGACGATAAATCGCCGTATGCCGGGCGCGCAGCAGGCGCTCTCCGGTGCTCTTGGTCATCGCCAGGTCCAGCACGACGAACTCATGGCCTTTGCGTTCGAAACGATCGTGAACGCGCCCGCGCACGCAAACTTCATCGCCGTGCGCGGCGGCGCCGAAATTGGTCAGTTCGCTGGAGGCATGAATCCAAGGTCCCAGCCGGTAGTTGGAGACCAGAATCAGATTCGCCATGGCGAGCAGTACCGCGGGATGCGCGGTGGTCCGGTAGAGCGGCAATGTTTCGGCGACGGCGTCAAAGCAATGGCGCTCCAGATACTCGCCATCGTTGAGGTCCAGGCGGTCGCGAAGCGTGCCCAGCGGCTTACCTGGCTCGAACAAACCCCAGGCGGCATCGGGGCGCGATTCGAAGGGCGGCATCGGCGCTTCCGCGAAATCCGCCCATTCGAGAATCGGCTCCCGAATGCGCGCCAAGCCCGTGGCGCAGACCGCGCTGGCCTCCCGCTCGGCAAGCAGACGCAAGTCGTCGCCGACTTTTTGGGTCTCTATGCGAACCGGGTCGCCGTCGTAGAACGGGGCTTGCAGGCGCACGGACATGGAGCCGGACTGCATCCATTCCGGCGACAATTCCCGCACCACCACGCTTGCCAGATAGCCGTAAACCGTGACGCCCGGCACCAGGCCGCCTTGAAATCCATAGCTGGCGGCAACCACGTCATCGTGAATCTTGTTTTCCGAATACGGAGCGGTATTGCGGGCACGAACGCAAGTCATTTAACGGCGATCATAGCATCGGGTTTCATTTCGGGCTGCCGGTAACCGCCCAGCGCGGTCTCGAGATGTTCCACAGCGGCGAGCGACACGTGATCGTGCCAGGGAGCGCTGAGCGCTTGCACGCCGATGGGCAAGTCTTCTGTCGATGTCCCGCAGCGGACCACCGCACCGGGCCAACCGGTGAGATTGTAGGCGAAGGTATAACTGAATGCCGGCAGAACGTCCGGCAGCATCGCAATGCCGTGGGCCACGGCGGGGTAGGCGTTCACCGGCGAAAGCACCAGATCGTACTTCCGGAAAATCGAAAGCATGCCGGCGCGCCAGGCATCGAGGCTGGCGAGCATGTGCATCAGTTCGGCGCTAGAGATGGTCTGCAATGTGACCAGCGTATTTTCGAGGTACGAGTGAGCTTTCTCCGTGCCGCACATCCCCAAAAGAGCGCGGATTCCCGCGCCTCCATCCGCACCCATGATGCCGAGAAATAAGTTGAAGGACTGCTCCACGCCGGCGGGGCGGGCTTCCTCGACAATTGCGCCCGCATCTTCGAGAGCCTTGCCAGCGGCGCGCACCACCCGTTCTGTATCCGCGCTCGCCTTCATAATGCCGTTGTCTGTGTGCATTGCGACGCGGAGACCTTTCATCGCGACTGATTTCGGATCTTTGAGCGGCGCAGGCGCGATGCAGAAATCGATCCCGTCCGGACCGGCCATGATGGGCAACAGCAGTTTCAGATCTTCGACGTAACGCGCCATCGGACCGGCCGCTGAAAGATAGCCGGGGATGCCCCACGACGGCGGAAAATAACCGCTCATCGGAACCATGCCTTTGGTGGGTTTAATACCGGCGATGCCGCTGAAATGGCTCGGCAGGCGAATGCTGCCGCCCATGTCCGCGCCTGGCTCAAACGGAGCGCCTCCAGCCGCGATGATGGCTGCACCGCCGCCGCCGCTGCCACCGGGCGTCCGCGACAAATCATACGGATTATTGGTGCGGCCGTAGACCAGGTTGTCGCTCTCAAACGCGAAGGAAAACTCGGGTGTGTTGGTGAGACCGATGGGAATCGCGCCAGCGGCTTTCAATCTGGCGACCACTGTGGCATCCTGCGTGGGACGATAATTCCGCCGTCCCAACGTGCCGCCAGTGCATGGCCCATCGACGGTTTCCCAGGCTTCTTTCACCGTCATCGGCACACCGTGGAGCGGGCCATTGGATTCGCCACGCGCCTGCGCGGCGTCCGCCTGGCGGGCCTGCGCGAGCGCCGCTTCCGCCAGCGGATAGATGACGGCGTTTAAGTCCGGATTCACCGCTTCCACGCGCTCGAGACTAGCACCCACCAGTTCTTCGGACGAAATTTGTTTGGCTCGGATGGCGTTAGCCATCCAGGCGGCGGAGCGGAAGACCACATCATCCATGGGAGCGTTCATGGGGGCATCATACACCTCTCGTAAACTACTAGCAGTGAACCCGCCCTTTAGCGACGCTGCGCTGGTCGAGCACATTGTGCGGCTGCCGCATGCCCGCGCCACTTTCAAACAGTTGGTCAAGGAGCTTGGCTCCAAAGGCGTGCCGCGCGATGTCCTCGAAGACGCACTCGACCGACTGGCCGATAAGGGCGACCTGCTGGAGCTGCGGTCCGGTCATTTCATAGCGACCAGTGCGTCGCGCGAATACGCCGCTGGCCGCTTGAACATGCATCGCGACGGCTATGGTTTTGTGATCCCCGATCATCCGATCGCCGGATTGCGCGGAGATATTTTCATCCCCCGCGAAGCCGCGGAGAGCGCCATGCACGGCGACCGCGTGATCGCGCACATTGCGCGGATTGAACCGGACGGAAGAGCCGACGGAGAGATCGTCAAGATTCTGCGGCGCGCGCAGGCGACCGTGGTGGGAGAATTCCGCGTTCGGCCGCGCGGCAACTTCGTCGTGCCGCACGATACGCGCGTTCAACAGTGGATACAGATTCCGGAAGGACTAGAAAAACCGCCCGAGGACGCGAGCCGTCATCGCGTGGGCGCTTCGCCCGTGAAGATTGAAGACATCCAGGACCTGGATGGGCAGATTGTGAACGTCGAGATTCTGGAATTTCCCGAAGAGGGCGACCGCGCCGTGGGACGGGTGATCGAGATTCTGGGCCATCCGGACGACTTTGGCGTGGATGTCGAAATCGTCATCCGCAAGCACCACATCCCGCATCGCTTTCCTCCGGAAGTGCTGCAACAGGCCGAAAGTTTCTCGCCGGCTATTCGCGAAGAGGAGTTGGCTGGGCGGGAAGACTTCCGCGCCCTGGACATCGTAACGATTGACGGCGAGACGGCGCGCGACTTTGACGATGCCGTTTGGGTGGACCGGCTGGCGAACGGCAACTACGCGCTGCAGGTGCATATCGCCGATGTCAGCCACTATGTGCGGCCCGGTTCCCCCATAGACGATGAAGCGATCCTGCGTGGCACCAGCGTGTACTTTCCCGATCGCGCCGTGCCCATGCTCCCGCTGGAGCTATCGACGGAGATTTGTTCGCTCAAGCCGCAGGTGGACCGGTTGGTCATGTCCGCCCTGCTCGAAATCGATCATCGCGGCGATGTCGTCGCGCAGCGCTTCACTCGCGGCGTAATTCGCAGCGCGGAGCGCATGACCTATACCAATGTGCATCTGCTGCTCGAAGGAGATGCGGCGCAATGCCAGCGCTATCAGCCACTGATTCCGCGCTTTGAGTTGATGCGCGAGCTGGCGCTGATCCTCAACAAGAAGCGCGTGGCGCGCGGCTCCATCGACTTCGATCTGCCGGAAGCCGTGATCGAGTTTGACGAGTTCGGCGAGATGACCGGCGTCGCCCGCGGTGCGAGGAATATCGCTCACCGTATCATTGAAGAATTTATGCTGGCCGCCAATGAAGCCGTTGCCAGCCATCTGGAGCAGCTCGATCTGCCCAGTCTCTATCGCATCCATGAGAAGCCGGATCCCAAGCGCGTGATGGATTTTGAAGAAGTGGCGGCGCATTTCGGATATTCGCTTGGCGTGGGAGCCATTCCGGTGAAGAAGTTCAAGGTCACCGACAAGCGCCGCGACGGCGGCAAAGTGCGAAAAGACATCGTCCTGGCCGACGATGTCATGGTGATCTCGTCGCGCAATTATCAAAAGCTGGTGGCGCGCATTGAAGGCAAACCGGAAGAGCGGATTCTCAGTTATTTAATGCTGCGCTCCTTGAAGCAGGCGCGTTATAGCGATGACAATCGCGGGCATTTCGCGCTAGCCGCGCCCAGTTATACGCATTTCACGTCGCCAATTAGGCGGTATCCGGATTTAGTGGTGCATCGGGTGCTCGGCGCCTGGCTCGACGGCCAACATTCTCCACTGGCGCAGGCGCAACTCCACGCGATCGGCGACGACTGCTCCGAATCCGAGCGCCGGGCCGCGGATGCCGAGCGCGAACTCGTGGAATGGAAGAAAGCCAAATTCATGGAGCAGAGAGTCGGCGAAGATTTCGACGCGCTGATTATCAGCACGGCGAAATTCGGCTTTTTCGTGGAATTGGAGCAGTTCTTTGTCGAGGGGCTGGTGCCGATCGACACGCTGCCCGGCGACCGCTACATGTATAACGAAAATACTCGCAAGATCGTGGGACAGCGTTCGCGGCGGATGTTCGCGATCGGAGACCGCGTTCATGTAGTGCTGGATCGCGTGGAGGCGCTGGAGCGGAAGCTGCAGTTTTCGCTGGTCGAGCCGGAGCGGAAACGCAAGGCGAAGAAAGGCCGCGCGCACGAGTAACATCATCTGAACGACGTGGATTATCTTGCCTGCCTCTGATTGGCAAGCGTAGCAGCCAACCCGACGGCAACGGCGAAGAAGGCGATCCCCGTCCAAACTTGCGGACACCAACGATCTTCTTCCCTTCCGGTTTGAATGTAGCGCTGTAGGCTGTGGCAATCCCACTTTGCGGGAACTGAGTATGGCATGTGCCAGGTTGCTTCACATCTCGCAAGAATGGCAATGAGGTGATCGGGGGACTCCGCGCGCTGAACAAGTACGGAGTTGGCTTCCAACTCATCGGCCGAACGAAGCTGATATTCAGAGTATCGCCGCTCCAGCGTCGTATCGTAGGTTTGGTACCAACGATAGCCATTGTCGATGAAAGAATTTATAACGCGCAAGTGGTGTTCAGGAACACCGAGTTCCTTGACCCAATCGCCATTTCGGTATTCGAAGTACGGAAGCTCCGTGAGCGTCATAAGAATCACCCGAGTCTACGGTTGATTCCAATTTAACATCGTCAATTTGGACCTGGCCGCCCTACAAGAAACCCAAAAGGTCCGCCGCCATCTGACAATCACGAAGGATCTTGTTCAACAGGCCAGGTCCGATAGTCTCGCCGGAATGCACCGGGACCACGGTGCTTCTGCCATCTTCATGCCGAAGAAAGTGGTGGCTGCCTTTGACTCGCACAACAGCAAAGCCAGATTTTCTGAGTGCGTCAACCAACTGACCGCCCGTTAGCCGCGGCTATCGGCTCATGCGGCGACGGTTATGCGCTGGATCCCGACGAACTCGAGTACTTGTCTTGGCGCGCCCTCCACTTCGAGACACAGGTCAATGGCCTCGCGAATACGCATGGTGACATCATCCAGGGAGCGTGCCTGCGTATGGCATCCTGGAAGCTGCGGGACTGAGGCAACATAGTAACCTTCTTCGTCGCGCTCGATGAGCACATCAAATTGGCGCTGCAAATAGAACCACCTCGTTCTCCATTCTAGACGCACTGAATAGTGAAAAGCCCGGATTGGTCGTCCGCTCAAAATTTCCAGGGGTTGATCACGCTCAGACCCACGACCGCAAAATCGTCCACATTGCGCGTGACGGCAGTGAGATTGTGTTGGAGCGCGGTAGCGGCAAGGAGGCCGTCCACAATGGGCAGGGTCGTGCCTTTCGTTTGCGCTTGCGCCATAATCCAGCCCCAACGATCGGCCACCGCTCCATCGACGGTCAGAACGCGGCCGGCGAAGCGGGTTTGAAGTTCGACCTCCAACCATGTTTCCAGACGGGTGCGTTTCTTGCTCTGGGGAAGTGACGCCACGCCCTGGCGAATTTCACCAAGGGTCATCACGCTGAGGTAGAGGAGATTCTCATCGGTGGTTTCCATCCAGTCTAAAACGCGCTGCTCGGGCTTGACGGCGACGAGTTAGGAAATGGTGTTAGTGTCGAGCAGAAAACCATTCATAGCTCGATTTTTCGCCCGGTATCCTTACTCCGTTCGAACTTCATTTCCATTCCCACGAACGGAGACTCGCGAAAGAACTGAACCAGACTTTTCGGCTGACGGCCTTTCTCTCGTAGCGCAGCTAGCGCGAAATCGAGAACTTCATCGAGATCGCGGAAATGGCCGCTTTGGATCTCTTCCCGGATAATCCGTTCCTGTTCAGGCTTCAGTTCGATGGTCATGCTGCAGCGTCACTCCGATGTTATCAGTCTAACGCTCGAAGCGAGGCGTGCGCTTGAGCCCGCAACAGCCGCTTCAGCCCCCGCGCGGCGCTATGCTAGTCCCTAATGGGTTTGCGCTCCGCTCTCCTTCTCCTATTGGCCCTCACCACGGTTTGTTTCATCGCCGGGTGGGTCGTGCTGGTGCGGCGGCGGGCTTCCAACGATCATTCCGGCCCGCTGGCCTGGCCCACGCCGTTCCAACTGGCTTTGGGATGCGTCACGAATTTTTTCGACACTTTGGGCATCGGCTCTTTTGCGCCCACTGCTTCGGTATTTAAGTTCCGCAAGATCGTGCCCGACCAACAGATTCCTGGCACACTAAACGTCGGCCACACCCTACCCTCCATCGCTGAAGCGCTCATTTTTATCGCGGTCGTCCAAGTGGATCCAGTCACCTTGACCGCGATGATCGCGGCCGCGGTCGCCGGGGCCTGGCTGGGAGCGGGCGTGGTGGCTCGCTGGCCTCGGCGCACGGTGCAAATCGGCATGGGGCTGGCGCTGCTGGTAGCCGCCAGCTTGTTTCTCATGACCAATCTCAACCTGTTTCCCGCGGGCGGAAATGCGTTCGATCTCCAGGGCAAACTGCTGCTGGTGGGCGTCCTCGGAAACTTCATGCTGGGCGCTTTCATGACTCTCGGTATCGGCCTGTTTGGGCCTTGCATGATTCTGGTGGCGCTGCTCGGCATGAATCCGAAGGCTGCCTTTCCCATCATGATGGGAAGCTGCGCGTTTCTTATGCCCGTTGCCGGACTTCGTTTCGTGCGAGCCGGCGGCTACCGTTTGCAGCCCGCCTTGGGTCTGGCCATCGGCGGCATCCCCGGCGTCCTGGTGGCCGCCTATATCGTGAAGTCTCTCGACGTGGTGTATGTCCGTTGGCTGGTCGTCGTCGTGGTGTTTTACGCTGCATTCACCATGTTGCGTTCCGCCTATACTGAGGCCCTTCAGAAGCGCGCGCTCGAAGCCGTGAAAGTCTGATGCTGCTTTCCGATCTCGACCGCGCTTTGCTCGGCGGAGAACGCGGTCCGGCGGCGCGGATGGCCATGCGCATTCTGATCCGGATGGCCGAGCTGCAAGGCGCGCGCGAAATGCTCTCCATTTCACAAGCGCATATCGACAGCACCATCTACATGGGCCAAGCGAGTCTCGACTTCGCTGAGAGGCTCGCACAACTCGGCGCGAAAGTCGCCGTGCCCACCAGTCTGAATGTCAGCGGCCTCGATGAATGTCATTGGCAGGAATGGCCGGTACCCGCGGATTACGCGGAAAAGGCCCGGCGTCAGATGGCGGCCTACCAGAGCATGGGGACCGTGCCGATGTGGACTTGCGCGCCCTACCAAACGGACATGGCGCCCAAGTTCGGACAGCAGATCGCGTGGGGAGAATCGAACGCCATTGTCTTCGCCAACTCGGTGATTGGCGCGAGAACGGAGCGCTATCCGGATCTGCTGGACGCCTGTTGCGCCATCGCCGGACGCGTCCCGGCCTTGGGGCTGCACCTGACCGAGAACCGCGCGGGACAGATTCTGATTCGATTGCGCGGCGTGCCTCGAGAGCTCCAGCAAGACGACACGTTTTATCCGGTTCTCGGCATGCTGGTGGGCCGGCTCGCGGGCGATCGCATTCCTGTGATCGAGGGTATTGAAGTTGTTCCGGCTGAGGATCAATTGAAGAACTTTGGCGCTACTGCCGCATCTTCGGGCGCAGTGGCGCTGTTTCATATGGTAGGCGTCACCCCCGAAGCCGCGACAGTTGAAGCCGCTTTCCAGGGCTCAACGCCGCAAGAGATCTTCGACATCGATCTGCCGGCTTTGCGTTCCGCGCGCGCGGAATTGACCACCGCCAATGGCCAGCCGTTGGATATGGTGGTGCTGGGCAGCCCGCATTTCTCGCTGGCCGAGTTTCAGCAACTGGCGCCGTTGGTGAACGGGAGGCGCGCGGCGCACAGCGTCCAGTTTCTCGTGACCACCAGCCGGATCATGGCGGAGCGGGCGCGGGAAAGCGGCGCATTACAACCACTGCTGGCATTTGGAGCGCGTATCACGGTGGACACGTGCCTGCTGGCCACTCCCATGTTGCCCAAGCACGTCAAAACGTTGATGACCAACTCCGGCAAATATGCTTACTATGCGCCGGGCCTGCTTTCCACGCAGATGGTATTTGGCAGCTTGGCCGATTGCGTGGAATCGGCCATAGAAGGCAGCGTCACGCGCGACGAATCGCTATGGGCGTGACGGGCGAACTGCTGGTGAGTGATCAGCCGCTCAGTTTTTGGGGTGGCTACGATCACGAGAGCGGAGAGATTATTGACCGGCGGCATCCGTTGTCGGGCCAGATCGCCGCGGGCAAGGTGCTGGCGATTCCCTACACCATCGGGTCCAGCACGACGGCACAGGTCTTGCTCGAAGCGATCCGCGCCGGTAAAGCGCCAGCCGCGATTGTCACCAGGCGGCTCGATACTTATTTGGTGCTGGCGGCTCTGGTGGCGGAGGAACTTTACGGAAAGACCATCCCGGTGATGGCGCTAAGCGAAGCGCAGTTCGCGGGATTGAAGAATGGAGCCACGTTTAGCGTTCCTTAGCATTAGCAGCCCGTTTCTAAAACCGCTCCCTCACGGTCGCGGCTCGGTAACATGCTCAATCTACTGAGCCGCGACCGTGAGGGAGCGTAGAGCTTGTACTTTAGACACGGGCTGTTTAGGGGGATGGTTAGCGTTCGGGGGATGGTTTGCCGCCGCGATCAGGCTCGCCTTGCAGTCCGTTTTCATTGAGGATGATGACATCCACGCGCCGGTTGCGAGCCCGGCCTTCTTCGGTCTCGTTGCTGACGAGTGGGGCGTTGTCGGCGTAACCAGCGACGGAGAGCCGGCCTTCAGGCACGTCGAAATCCGTGGTCATGATGGTCAGCAGCGCGATGCTGCGGGCGGACGATAGCTCCCAGTTACTCTTGAAACGTCCATTGTGGATGGGGATGGAATCGGTATGACCTTCCAGCCGCACCGGATTCGGGATGACCCGAATGGCTTGTGCCACTTTGCCCAGGCTCTCCATGGCTTCCGGAGCGATTTCATCGGTACCCGACGGAAACAGAGCGGCCTGACGGAAGCTGATAGCGAGTCCGCGCGCCGTCATGGTGATCTCGATCTTGCCGCTTTTGATTTCCTGCGCCAACTCCTTAGAGAGAATCGTCAACGAAGGCTGAAGTTCCACCACTTGCTGCTTCTTTCTCTCTGCCGCGCTGGGGCGCGGCTCGCCGCCCGGACCCTTCATCTGGCCGTTTCCCTGCCCTTTCGTGTCCGGGGCGCCACCCAGCACCGCGGCGACTACGGCGCTGGCGTGCTTGCCGTCGAACGCGGCGTTGAGCGAGTCGGACACGCGTTGCGCCTTGGATTTGTCCGCCTGCGAGCTGGCGAACATGACGACGAAAAATGCAAACAAGAGAGTGATGAAGTCGGCATAGGAGATCAGCCATCGCTCGTGATTTTCAGGTTCTTCGTGTTCTTGTGCGCGTCGTTTCATTGTTTTGACTTGTGGCTTTGACTTGGGTGCTTGAGCTGTGAGTGGGTTAGGTTTGGGTTTGAGTGGCAGGTTCGGCAGCCGGGGTCTCTTGCGCGGTCTTGTTGTCGGCGCGGACCGGACGGGCAGCGACGAACGCTTCCAGCTTGCTGCGGATCAGTTTCGGGTTCAAACCTTCGACGATGCTGATCACTCCCTGCAGAATGAGTTCGTTGATTTCCATTTCCTGGGCAATGCGAGCCTTCAGCTTGGTCGCGGCCGGCAGCAGAAAAATATTCGACAAGCCGACGCCATAAACGGTGGCGACGAACGCCACCGCGATGCCGTGGCCCACTTCGTCAATGTTGGCGAGGTTTTTCATCACCTGAATCAGACCGAGCACCGCGCCGATGATGCCGATGGTGGGAGCATATCCGCCGCCGCTCTCATAGACCTTGACCTCGCTGTTGGCGCGGCGGCGTTCGAGGTCCATCTGGAGTTCCATCATGTGCCGCAATTCCTCCAGATCGGTGCCGTCGATCGCCAGGGTCAACGCCTTGCGCAGAAACGGGTTCGCAATCTCGGCGGCCTCATTCTCCAGCGAAACGATGCCGTTTTTCCGCGCCTTCATGGCGTACTGGATGATCTCTTCGATCAGCGACCCCGCCGGCTGTGATTTCTCGAAGAATATTCCGCGCAGCCGGACCAACGCCGCCAGAACAGTGGCCAAAGGAGTGCTGATAAGCACCGCGCCGCAGGTTCCGCCCAGCACGATCAAACCCGCCGTGAACTGGGCGATATCCCGGAGCTTGCCCCCTTCGAGGATCAGTCCACCCAGAATGCCCGCCAGCGCCAGCACCACTCCGCCAATGGTCGCCAGGTCCAGTCCCAGCTTAGGTTTTTGCGTCTCGGCCATGCTTATTGACTGGCTTCGTGGAGGTTGTTTTGGGCGTCGTTTTGGGCGTCGTTTTTGGCCTTGTTTGGGAGCTGGTTTGTTAGGATGTCGGGCCCGATCTCGCGCCGGAACGCAAGCACCTTGGCCACCAGCTCATCGGCGGTCTCCCGGACGATGAATTGTTGCCCGTTGTCCATAACGATCACGGTGTCTGGCGTCGACTCGACGTGCTCGATACGGTCCGAGTTCAAAAGGAAAGATTGATGGTTCAGTCGCGTCAGGCGGATCATAGACGTACCACCTGAAGAGCTTATCGGCCCAGCCAGCGGAGCTATGACTGGAAAAGAGAAACGAATCTGGCCCTAGCGGGGTTTATAATACAGGTAAACGCGTGTGCGCGCTTCACTTGGCTATCCCACTCGTTCGCCATCCCGTATGCAGAAAGTCCGTATTCCGAAAGCCCGCAATCAGAAAGTAGGTCCCGTCCGCATGCAGTTCTTTCGTACCGTCGTCCTGTTTCCCGTTCTCCTTGTTGCACTATCCGGGGTGTTTGCACTGTCCGGGCAGGCGCAAGAGGCGTCTAAGCCCCCGGCCGGAACGGACTCTAAAGCCGCGGCGTACTATCACTACTCCCTCGGTCACCTTTACGCCGAGCTGGCGGGAGCCTACAGCAACCGTGGCGACTACTTCAATAAAGCGGTGGAGAACTATAAGACCGCGTTGAAAGACGATCCGGCGGCCTCGTTCATCGCGGAAGAGTTATCCGACCTGTATGTGCAATCCGGCCGGTTGCGCGATGCGGTGAGCGAAGCCGAAGACGCGCTGAAGCAAAACCCGGACGACCTCGGAGCGCATCGGGTGCTGGCGCGTATTTACACGCGCCTCATCGGCGACCCGCAACAGAACCGGATCGACGAGAATATGGTACATAAGGCGATCGAGCAGTATCAAAAGATCGCCGACAAGACACCCGGCGACACCGAGAGCTGGCTGATGCTGGGCCGCCTCAACAAAGTGCTTCAGAACTCGACCGAAGCCGTAAAGGATTACAAAAAAGCGCTCGAACTGGACTCGGATAACGATGAAGCCATGACCGGACTGGCCATGGTGTATGCCGATTTGGGCGACACCAAACAGGCCGCGGAATTGCTCCGCAAGGCGTCCGAAAAAGATCCGAGTCCGCGCAGCCTGGCCCAATTGGCCAGCGCTTACGAGCAGATGAAGGATTACGCGCTGGCGGCCGAAACCCTGCGCCGCGCCGCCGACCTCCAGCCTGGCAATACCGATCTGAAGAAGCAGATGGCGCAGGACTTGTTGCTAGGCGACCAATTGGATGACGCGCTGAAGGCTTATAACGAGCTGATTGCCGACGATCCCAAGGACGATAACTCGTACTTCCGTGTCTCCGAGATCTACCGCCTCAAACATCAGTTCGCCAAGGCTCATGAAGCTGCCGGGAAAGCCAAGGAACTCGACCCGAACAACCTCGAGTACCAGTACAACGATGTCCAACTGCTGGACGCCGAAGGTAAGACGGCGGACGCGATCAAGGTCTTAAAGGGCATGCTCGCCAACACCGAGAAGACGACCTACACCGCCAGCGAGAAGAACGCTCGCGTTACGCTGCTGGAGCATTTGGGTTCCCTTTATCGCGCCAATGAGCAGTATCCGCAAGCGGTAAACACCTTCCGCTCCATCGCGGACCTGGACGCGGACGCCGCCCCCGGAGCGGAAGCGCAAATCATCGTGACCTACGGCGCGGCCAAGGAATTTGGCAAAGCCGACAGCGAGGGTGAAGCCGCGCAGAAGAAATTCCCGGACGATCGCCTGATTCGCGGGGCGCGCGCCAGCGTTCTCTCCGACGAGGGCAAGACCGAACAAGCGATCGCCGAAGCCAAGAAGTTGCTCAACGGAAAGAACGATCGGGAGACCTACCTGACCATCGCCCAGATCTATGAAAAGGGCAAGAACTTCAAGGAGATGGCCAAGGCCCTGGACGCTTCGGAGAAATTGTCCAGCACCAAGGAAGAGAAAGAGAATATCTACTTCATGCGCGGGGCGATGTTTGAACGGCAGAAGAATTACTCCGCCGCCGAAGCGGAATTCCGGAAGGCGCTGGCGTCCAATCCCGACAACGCAGCAGTCTTGAACTATCTCGGTTACATGCTGGCCGACCGCAACGTGCGCTTACCCGAAGCCCGCGACCTGATCCAACGCGCGGTGGACCGCGAACCGGGCAATGGAGCGTATCTCGACAGCCTGGGCTGGGTCTATTTCCGCCTGAATCAGCTTCCCGAGGCCGAGGAGCAATTGCGGAAAGCGCTGGACTCCATGGCCAAGGACCCGACGGTGCATGAGCACCTGGGCGACGTCTACGAGAAGGAGGGCAAGCTGCGGGAAGCCATCAGCCAATGGCAATATTCCCTGAACCAGTGGCGCGTCAGCTCTCCCGGCGATCTGGAGCCCGACGAGATGGCTCGGGTACAGAAGAAATTGGACGAGGGCAAAGTGAAACTGGCGCGCGAGGGAAAACCGTAGAGCCATGAGCGGAATCCAGTTTGTTACGGATGAGAAGGGGCGTAAGGTCGGTGTCCTAATCGACCTGAAAACGCACGGGGCCATCTGGGAGGACTTCTGGGACGGTCTTGTATCTGAATCGCGCCGGAAGGAAAAGGGCATTCCTTACGAGCAATATAGGGCCAGCCGACTGAAGCGCAGCCGCCCGCGTGGGTGAATACTCCCTCCAAGTCAAGCAGTCGGCGCAGAAGGAGTTGGATGCGCTGCCGGATACTCTGTTCGTACGCATAGACCGGAAGATACTCGCGCTGACCGGCAATCCGAGGCCCTCGGGCGGCAAGAAGCTCAAGGGGTATAGGGACCAGTGGCGCATCTTCCTTAAGATCTCCTCGGCATCCGGGTGGGTGACTGGCGCGTGGTGTACATCATCGACGACGCGGCAAAGCCGGTGCTGCTGACTGCTGAATCAAGTAGCACCTCCGTCAAGCCCCGAACGTCAGTGGGGATGGCGCGATCCCCTCACTGACGTTCGGGGCTAGACATGGGTCAACATGCTCAGAAATGTAGGCCAGGGGCGGCCCGCTCGCTATCACACGGATCGCGCACCGGCGCGAGGCCTACGAATAAACGCCAGACATTCCAGCTACCATTACGCCGTCTCGATCCGCCACAAATCGCCGCCGTTGATCTTGAGCAGCAGCGCCTTGCCGTCGGCGAAGTGGAAAAACTCCGCGGTATCCGGGCCGTGCGGCTCATCGCCGATCCGGAACAGCCCTTTGCCCAACGGCTCTAGCGGCGTGGTTCCGTCCATCCAGAGCTGGCCCTTTCTGATGGCGATTCGCGTGGAGCGATGCCAGGGGCTGTCGGAGCAGTAGTGCCCAGCCAGCGCCTGGTATTCCACCGGCGTTTCAAACCGGCGCGGGCCGCTGTAATTCGAGTTCACGTACCAATCCCCGCCGTGCGCCAACTCGCACACCTTGCCGCCCTCGCGCCCGAACTCCAGCGGAAACGTTTGCCAGACCGGCGATAAGGCGAGAAACACATCGCCGCCTTGGTGCTGGAGCGGTATGCGCTTACCCTCCACGACCAATGTCAGGCCCTGTCCCTCCGCTGCCACTTCCAGCTTCCGCCCAGTAGCGGATTCGAAAGTCCCCGCATAGTCCGCCGCATTTTCGACCTTCAGCGGATCGGGAAGGTCCGGCGCCTTCAGCTCCGACTTGGCGTTCATCAACTGAACGGCATACAACGTCACGGGATTAGGCCGGTATCCGAGCTGGGCATTGATGGATGCAAAGGCCGCCACGCCGCCGTCCAGGTCGACGATGAGCGACGATGAGAACGCCGCCATCCCGCCGGTATGCCGCAAGATCGTATGGCCGTCCAATTGATCGACCCCAATGCCATACCCATACCGCGCCGTGGGACTCAGCTCCCGCGCTTCGATGTTGGGCTTCGAGAACAAGGCGAAACTTTCCGCACTGACAATGCCTTCGCCTTTGCGCAGCAGCATCTGCAGGTAGCGCGCCATGTCTCGGGGAGTCGAGCAAATGCTGCCGGCCGCGTTCTCGAACAGCATGTTCCCGGCCGGCGCGATCGGCCCGTGCCGGGGATAGCCGCGGTCGTCGAAGAAGGGCATGTAATTCTTGGCCGTCCGCAAGCGCGTGTCGTTGCTAATCACCGCTGAGGACGACGTCATGCCCAGCGGTTCAAAGATGCGTTTGCGCACCGACTCCGCCCATGGCCTTCCATCCAGTTTGGCGATCAGCCGGCCCAACAGGTCGAAGCCCAGGTTGCAGTAGTGGAAGTGTTCGCCGGGCCGATGCGCCTGCATGTAGCGGGCAGCCGGATCGGTCAAACTGAACCCCAGCGCATTGGGCAGTCCGGAACTATGCGTCAACAAGTGATGCGCGGTGATGGGACCGTAGTTGGTCTCAATCGGGAGCCAGGGCAGATAGTCGAGAATCGGCCGGTGGAGATCCAGCTTCTTCTCATCCCGCAGTTGCAGCAGAGTCAGCGCGACAAAAGACTTGGTAATCGAGCCGATTTGAAAGAGCTGATCGGTCGAGACGCGCTCATGAGCTTCAAGATCGGAGAAGCCGAAGCTGGCCACGCGCACCGTGCCTTGGCGGTTTGCCAGCGACAGCGTCATGCCCGGCGAGTTCATCTCCCGCATGTAACTTTCGATAAAGCGATCGAGCGGCGCGTCGATCGAGTTGCCCGCCCTGGCTCCCTGCTCCTGGACGAGAAAGGCCGCGATCGCCGCACCGCGCAGAAACGTTCGCCGATCGGTCATGTAGGGAGCAGAATAGCACGGGTGAACATTTCAACTGGCGATAAGATCCGGCTTGAAATAATCTCATGCTCATCGTTTCGGGTACGATAAAGAAGGAGCGCACGCGCGATGATGCCGGCCAACCAATATGTCGAAATCCGCAACGGCGGCTATTATTTGGCAGGCACGCGTATTGGCTTGGACGTTGTGGATCGTTGAGGCAGGGACGCGGTAAACGCCATTAGCCCGAAGGCCCCTTGCTGTTTTCGGTATGGCTTTCTTCTGTAGGAATTAAGCGCGGTTCATAAAACCATTCAATCGGTATCCCATAAAGGTCCGCTAAGCGCTGAGGCGCTCTCCGATCCAATTCAGGCGGGAGATATTCAGTCCACATCTCTCCGTTGGGCGCAGACACATCCCAGAGATGTTTACCTCCTGAAACTTGGGCGAACCCTATCCTCTTTGCTCGGAATGCGGCGAATACGGTCGCCCGTTTTACGCCGAACCCCATGATTTAGGCAGCAGCCTTGAGAACCCTATAATTGATGCCATCAAATGGAATGGCTAATTGAACGTCGCATTCGTTTTCGGCCAGAATCTCGTGAAACGAAACCTGAGCGAATTGCTTGATTGACGACTTGTTCTGCGCTGCCTCTTTCAAGATAGAGGATGGGGCGAACTTAAGAATCCGCTCGATGTTCTTGTGTACTTTAAGGTGCAACCGAACCGTCGCAAGTAGCCCTTGCTGGAAATTTTCTTGAGCATCTTCGGGCGTGCTACCTTGCGCTCCGTAATTGATTTCCAGCCCTTGGGCGAACCACGACTCACCATCGGGAACGATCAATACGCTGAGATTCCAGATGGCAACAGCTTGGTGCTTCTTGCCCTGAAGATGTACCGCTTCAGCCTTACCGGCTTTAGCCTTGAGCTTTGTCTTCGTTTTTGCCATTGGAACTCTCCGGCCTCTGGGTCAGCGCCAACCTAGTAGCTGATTTGTAGCGTACCACACTTGGCACAGCGGGCTGAGCATCGCGCCGTGATCCTTCCGGCCTTTTCAGCCCGAGCACGCTAGCCTCAAAGAGCGGTGGCTCCTCCCTAGAACCACTACCAAACCATGCAAACCACCTAGGTGAGTCAAGTAATTTTTTACCCTTCGTTTGGCTGAACTGGAGGCCAGAGGATTTGGGGAACCGGGTCCACGATCTCTAAGCCATCGGCTTAGGGCATCGCGAACTCCCCGCGGGAAGGCAATGAAATGGGGTCACGTACAGAGCCTGCGGGCTGCATCCGTCACAACCTCGCCCGCCGACCGCTCAAGAGCAATGTTTTGGTATGCCGGGAAAGGATGCCGGCAACCCCACGCCGCCGACTCAACCGCGGCAGCCTGACTGCAGAGCGCGAAACCGCCGGCGCCTGCAAAGTCGTAGGGAGCAGAATAGCACGGGGAACATTTCACCTGCGATAACGCCCGGTTCGAAACAATCTCCTCCGGCCACACCTCCGCAACTTTGGCGGCCGGCTTGTATAGTGGAACAATATGCGGTAAAGCGCTGGCCCGAAGTCCGGTCCTCGTGGGAAATTCTTCCGAAGCGTACGGCAGGCGGCACTGAGTTCGCCGGCATCGAGCCCCAGCCGTTGCGATTGTTGCAGAAGCGCCGGCCGAAAGGAGACTTCAGATATGAGATTCTTACCGGCGAGAACGGGCAGTGGGGTGTGCGCTTTGGCGTCCATCTGTTTGTCCCTGACCCCTGCCATAGCGCAGACCGCTACCGCCCGAATCGTGAGCGCCGCAAACACTTTCCTTTCGACGCTCGATGAGAAGCAGCGGCAAAGCGTGTTGTTTGCGTTTGACGACGAAAAGCAGCGGCAACGGTGGTCCAATCTTCCGGTGAAGATGGTTCCGCGGGCTGGCATCAGCCTAAGAGACATGAATGCCACGCAGCGCGCCGCCGCGCTGGCTGTGGTTTCATCGTCGCTAAGCGCGCGGGGCTTTGAGAAGGTCGAGCAAATCATGGAGGGCGACGAGGTCCAAAAGGTCAAGGAAGAAAATAACCCGATGTTCGGCAAAGATCTCTATTACCTCTCTATACTCGGCACACCCTCCGCAAAAGATCCTTGGATGTTGCAGTTTGGAGGCCACCATCTGGCGCTCAATGTCACCATCGCCGGCGAACAAGGCGTCCTCACGCCGACCCTGACCGGCGCCCAGCCCGCTCTTTACACCAGTAACGGCAAGATTGTGCGCCCCCTCGGCCAGGAGAGCGACAAGGCGTTTGCCTTGCTGAACGCCCTCGACGAGAACCAGCGCAAACAAGCGATTCTGAGTTACCGTTTGGCCGATCTGGTGCTCGGACCCGGCCAGGATGGCAAAACCATCCAACCCGAAGGCCTGAAAGCTTCCGCTATGAACGAGCGTCAGCGTGCCATGCTCCTCGACCTGATCTCCGAGTGGGCGAACATTATTCATCCGAGCGCAGCGGCGGCCCGCATGGCGGAGATCAAAGCCGGCCTGGATCAAACCTGGTACGCCTGGAGCGGCCCGATCACCGTGACTCCGGGACAGAACATTGCCGCCTATTACCGGATTCAGGGTCCGAAGCTGGTCATTGAATACGCTCCTCAGCGGCTGGGTGGCGATCCCTCTATGCATGTCCACACCATGTACCGCGATCCGACGAACGACTACGGACGGAGGCTAACGGCAAAATGAGCAAGACGCTGGCGGCTGCTGCCGCCGTTCTTCTGTCACTCGGAGCGCCTGCCTCCGCGCATCGGCTGGATGAGTACCTCGAAGCCACGCTCATCTCCGTGGAGAAAGACCGTGTTCAAGCGTTCATGCGTCTGATTCCCGGCGTTGCGGTGTCCTCAATGGTGATTTCGAGCATCGATACCAATGGGGACGGCATCCTCTCGGAAACCGAACAGCGGACTTACGCGGAGCGTGTGCTTGGCGACCTGTCGCTTAGCATTGACGGCCATCTTTTGAAGCCCCGGCTAGTCTCGGCCAATTTCCCAAGGATTGAGGAGATGAGAGAAGGACTCGGGGAAATCCAGATGGAATTCACCGCGGATTTGCCTCGCGGCGGCGCCCACCGGAGACTCGTTTTCGAAAACCATCACCAAAGCCAGATCGCCGCCTACCTGGTGAATTGTCTCGCCGTTCGCGATGAGAGTATTCAGATCGCGGCTCAGACTCGAAACGAGAACCAATCGTTTTATCAACTGGACTACATGCAGGCCGACGGCCGTCCGGACCCACGATCTCTCGGATGGCCGTCAGGCGTCCGTGCGTCGCTCGGCGCAATCGCTCTTATCCTTTCCGCGGGGCTTGTCTTGAAGTCAAGGCGCGCCAAGGCGGGAATCGCCGGATGAAGCCTTTACTAAACACAACGTGGTCCGCTCAGGCGATTCCGAGCCGCGACCGTCAGGGAGCGGATGCGCAGCTACTCGCGACGCTATTTATATGGTCTGCTGGTCGCGGCACTCGCGCCAACGGTGGCCCATGCCCACTCGATGTACCGGTTGGATGCGAAGCTCGTGCTGCGGCGCGCCGGCGCCGATAGCATCGCGGCAAGCACAACACCACCGGCGAATTGTTTCAACTGTGATAACATCCGGTTTGCAATAATCTCGCTGTTGGAGTTGAATAACGTGAAAGTTTACGAAGGAGCGGACGTCAGAAACGTCGCGCTGATCGGACATGGACACAGTGGCAAGACCTCTCTCGCATCGGCGATCTTATTTACAGCGGGCGGCACCAACCGCTTAAACCGCGTGGATGAAGGGAACACCATCACCGACTACGATGACGAGGAAATCCAGCGCAAACTGACCATTTCCACCGCCGTTGCCTACGCGGAGTGGTCCAGGAAGAAGATCAACCTTCTGGACACTCCGGGCTTCAACATGTTCATCAACGACACCAAAGGCGCCATGGCTGCCGTCGACAGCGCCTTGGTAGTGGTGGACGCCGTGGCTGGAGTGGAAGTGCAGACGGAGAAGGTCTGGAGCTTTGCCGAGGAGTTTCGGCTCGCCCGCGGCATCGTCATCAACAAACTGGACCGCGAGCGGGCGGACTTTCAGCGCACCCTGAACAACATTCATGAAGTGTTCGGGCGTGCCGCCATCCCCGTGCAACTGCCCATCGGCGTCGAGCGCGACTTCAAGGGCGTCGTCGATCTGGTCACCATGAAGGCGTACACTTACACGCTTGACGGAAACGGGAAGGGCGCCGAAATCGAGATCCCGGCCAACCTCAAGGACGCCGCGCAAAAGGCGCATGAGGCCCTGGTCGAAATGGTGGCCGAGGGCAAAGACGAACTGATGGAAGAGTTCTTTGCCGAAGGCACGCTGCCCGCTGAACACATTCTGGACGGGCTGCGCGAAGAAATCCATGACGGCAAGCTCATTCCGGTCTTCTGCGCCTCCGCGCTGCACAACGTCGGCGCCGACCTCATTCTCAATGCGCTCACCGGGTACTTCCCTTCCCCCATCGACCGGCACGCGGTGCTTGGCAAGTTAAATGGAAACGATGCGCAACGCGCTATCAAAGACACCGAACCCGTTTCCGCATACGTCTTCAAGACTGTCGCCGATTCCTTTGCCGGCCGCGTTACCTATTTCAAAGTGATTTCCGGCGTGGTCAAGAACGACGCCAATCTGGTGAATGCGCGCACCAATACCGCGGAGCGGTTGGCTCACATTGGCGCACTGATGGGCAAGACCATTCAGCCGCTAACGGAACTGCGGGCGGGCGATATCGGCGCTGTCGCAAAACTCAAAGACACGCTGACCGGCGACGCGCTCGACGACAAGAGTTCGCTGATCGTCTACCCGCAAGTTGACATTCCCGAGCCGTCGATTGCCTATGCGATTTCGGCCAAGACCCGCAACGACGAAGACCGCATGGGCAACGCCGTTCAGCGCATCCTCGAAGAAGATCAGGCTCTGCGCTTTTACCGCGATCCGCAAACCAAGGAGTTTCTGCTCGCCGGCTGCGGGCAACAGCATGTGGAGGTGGTAGTGAGCCGCCTCAAGAAACGCTACGGCGTGGAAGTGCAACTGCATGCGCCCAAGATTCCTTATCGCGAAACCATTCGCGGCAAGGCCGACGTGCAGGGCCGCCACAAGAAGCAGACCGGCGGGCATGGGCAGTTCGGCGATTGCTGGATAAAGATCGAGCCGCTGGAGCGCGGCGCCAAGTTCTTATTCGCCAATGAAATCTTCGGCGGCTCGATTCCGCGCCAGTACATCCCTGCCGTGGAAAAGGGCATCATCGAAGCCGCCGCCAAAGGCTTTCTCGCCGGATATCCGGTCGTGGACTTCAAAGTGACCGTCTATGACGGGTCTTACCACGACGTCGATTCTTCCGAAATGGCATTCAAGCTGGCTGCGCGCAAGGCCTTCAAAGCCGCCATGCAGGAGGCCAAGCCCACACTGCTGGAGCCCGTCATGAATGTGGAAGTGCGCGCGCCCGTCGAATACGCCGGCGATTTAATGGGCGACATGAACGGACGGCGGGGCCGCATTCAGGGGATGGATACTCAGGGCGGAACCCAGATCATCAAAGCCCAGGTTCCGATGTCGGAAATGCTGAACTATGGCAACGACCTGATCTCCATGACGCAAGGCAGAGCCAGCTTCCACATGGAGTTTTCCCACTATGATTTCGTCCCCGCGCTGCAGGCCGAAAAAATAATTGCGGCTGCGAAAGATAGCCGGGTGGGCGAAGAGGAAGAGGAAGAATAGTCTCGAACTGGCCGATGTAGCAGGGTTCGCGGTTGAGCCGGCCGAGCGCCCAGGGGACAGCGCTGCGATAGTATTGAGCGAAGGATTTCGGACTCGATCCCGCAGTGTCCCCCTCCGCGTTCTTTGCCGGGGCTAGAGTTTATCACTTATTTCACCAGGGCGCTAGTACATTAAGATCAGCGAAAATACTAGGGGGACTGGTAATATTACATCGTGGCAGCTAGAGCAATTGTCGGAGTAGCGACTGCTCTGGTGCTCCTTTCGGCTTGCTCCCGGAGACCTGCACCCGATGTGGATCAATCCAGCCGTGGGGTGCCAGGGGGCTCGGCGATCCGTGCTGCCGCCAGGGGTCGTAAGATCTTTCCTTATTCGGTGATCCCAGGCGGAGTAGACTCGGTTGACGACATCCAAGACGCCGTGCAGCACGATCCGGTGGTCGCCGGCCACTACGCACTACTCAAGGT
This sequence comes from Bryobacteraceae bacterium, assembly GCA_035314765.1. Taxonomy (GTDB): domain Bacteria; phylum Acidobacteriota; class Terriglobia; order Bryobacterales; family Bryobacteraceae; genus DATFZA01. The sequence continues at coordinate 6,848 of DATFZA010000816.1, read as the reverse complement.
CAACTCTCTCCACAAGACGCAGTTAGACCGTCCCTTCTTGGCCTATGTGTCTTTTCGCGTGGGGACCAAGATCTACTGGACGGATAAGAAGTTGACCATTGCCAAAGGCGAGACGGTCTTTCTGGATCAAGGGGGCAACGGCGTGCGCGGCCGCTGCGGCAATCAGCTTTCCCGGTTGCCGATGTCGCCGATCATTGAGATTACCACCCTGCAACCGACGCCCCAGACGCTAAACACACCGGTGACGCCGCCTCCCGTTTCAAATGTGACGCCGGTTCCCACGGAGATCGGAAATCTGCTGACGCCTCAGGAAGTTCCGCCACCAGGACCCACTCCGGTGATCGCCCCTGGCCCATCCTCGCTGCCAATCTACCAGCCGATTTATGGTTTTCCGGGTGGACCAATCGGCGCCACTCCACCAACCGGCGGAGTAACGCCTCCTCCGGGCGTCCTGCAGCCGCCGGAATCGCCGGTCGTTCCCGTTCTGCCGGTAGAATTCGGGCCAACGCCGACGGCCCCGACCTATTCCATCGTGATCCCGCCGTTCGGCTATCAACCGATAGTGCCGCTCACACCGGCCATCCCCGTGGTGTTTCCGCCCACTCCGCCGGGCACTCCCACGACACCGGCCATCCCGACTACACCCACGACTCCCACGACTCCCACGACACCCACGACCCCAACTACGCCTACGACTCCAACTACCCCCACGACTCCAACCACACCGACGACTCCGACCACTCCAACCACTCCGGTCACGCCGATCCCGCCTACGACACCGACCCCACCGGAAATGCCACCGGAAGTGGTAACTCCGGAGCCGGGGTCTTGGCTGCTGCTGGCCGTTGGACTGGGGCTGTTGGCGTGGAGGCGAAGCAAGTAGTTCCTCTGGCACGAGGCTTCCGTCGTCGCCGCTTCATCGCCGCCGGCCGCGCGGAGCGGACGAATATGCGAACCAAAGCCATCGGTTCGCCGGTCCCGCAGGGCATCGGCGACCAGCTCGCAACTTGGCGTTCCATTCGCCAGCGATCGCGCGCCGGGGCGTTTGATACCAATACAAGACGGAGCGGCGCCGTTCGGTATGAGATCGCGATTGACCCGCATCGGGGAGCCCACCCCGGACTAGCGTTCTCCCATCCTCCAACGCCGGCGTGTTTCGTACAATCCCAGCGCACCGATTGCCGCGACCATGAGCAACAGAGTCGGCGGCGCAGGTGTGGGCGTCAACGGCGCAATTGGAGCGGGTGTAGCCAAATAGGCGATCAAGTTGTCGGTCAGCGGTTGACTGGAGCCAACACCGGAAGTCAGAAAATTGACATCCAATATGGAGATCAGAGTTCCCGCGGTAGCGTTGGTCAACGACCCCGGCGGGAATACGATGCCCCCGGCCAGGCCGGTCCCGTCCACCGTCACCAGACGAGCGTTGCCAAATGACGAAAACGCGCCGATCGCCGCGAAGGTGAGCGTGGTCAACGAGACGGGTCCGGTGAACGGAGCCTGCGCCGTTTGCATATTGGCTGAATTGGCATTTTGCAGGACCGCAGCCGAGCCGCCACCGGCCGCGGTAATCAACGCCAGGATGCTGTTGTCGCGCGTTATAAAGCTGGAATTCTCCCCCAGGGCAAACAGCGCCCCCCCTCCCGTCAAATACGTAAGGTAAGCGGTGATATCCGAGTTCGTTAGGGGAGTATTGTTTTGAAACCGGATGTCCCACACCTGCGTGTAGGCGGCCAGACTGCCCACCGGAATGCCGTTATTGGTGGTAACCGTATACCCAGCATTTACCAGCCGGCCCGACAGGAAGGCCTCAACCGTGTTGACGTCAAATGCCGTGCCGTCGTCGACAATCAAAGCGGTCTTAGCGCCATCGGCAAAACAAGAGCTGGGGAGCATGAGCGCCAAGACCAAGCTAACTCGACGGAGGCGAACGGAGGACAAGTATCCCGGAATCCAGCGCATCAATGGCCCTTTCGACTTGGGTATAGTCCCGATCGCACTGGTGCTACGAAACGGCGTAGACTTCCTGGGACGACCCTCAGGAAGAAACATTTATTCTATGGTTTGGATAATAGCAGACCGTAGTCCCGTGTCAAGAGAAATTTGCGTGCAAAACGAAAAATTGATGCCGAGCGGGTGCGGCGAGTTTTCGATTCGCGATCCAATCGATGCGAATATGTTCGCCTCGTGCCGGCAATAACGTTCGGGGCTGGATGAAGCCCGGGCGTGAGGAGGGTGACCAAGGGGCAAGAGGCGATTCGGAGCGGCGAATTCGAGGTGAACTCAATGGAGTTAAAGCAATGGAATCAGTTAAATCCCGACGGTCCGGCTTATTCTGGCAGGTAATGCCGCAATACGGGATAAAAACTGCGCGCCAAGGATGAGGCCTCCGTCGTCGCCGCTTCATCGCCACCGGCTGCGGAGCGGACGAATATGCGAATCAAAGCCACATCGGTTCGCCGGTCCCGCAGGGCATCGGCGACCAGCCACAACTTTGCGTTCCATTCGCCGGCGATCGCGCGCCGGGGCGTTTGATACCAATACAAGACGACTCCGCGGGCGGCGCCGTTCTGTATGAGATCGCGATTGACCCGGATCGGGCCCGCGGAGGTGTCGAGAGCCAATTCGTGCGAAGCCACGAGGACCCAACCCGCCGCGGGAAGGCAGACCTTGGGAGAGTGCGGCTGTTTCTCGCCTCCGCGCTGCGATCGATACCACGCGAGAAACAGATTCGCCGCGGTCCCGGAAGACGCTTGGGCGTAGTCGCGGTTGACGTAAAGATCCGCGCCCAGTTCGGAAGCGACCCTCGCCTCGATGGGATCGTCGTGGTACTCCTTCCAGCCGGCTAGCTCGACGGGAAAGCGCGCCAAGTCCGGAGGAGCGGGTGCCCGCTCATTTCCCGCCGCCCAGTGCACAATTAGCATCTGCGCGACCAAAAAAGCGGGGATATAGAGTCCCGGAATTCTACGCATGACGGCCCGGCGCTTGGCGTTTTACGCCAAAACCAGAAGACCCAAAACCAGAAGACAACGCTAAGAATAATCGATGCATGCACACCACGCTCGCCAGGCACAGGACGAAGACAACCACCCCGGTGAGATCGTGCAGAGCGCCGGTCAGCAATGCCGGCGATGCGGCCAGAGCAGCCAGACGGAGAGCATTGAATACGATTGCGAGCGGCAGGGAAGCAGCCAGAAGCGCCATGCGCATCCCAACCTTCGATCCGCTCAGATAGCCGAAGACCAGCGTAGCGAAGCCGAGCGGGAGAAGATAACGGAGACCGCTGCAGGCCTCGACCACCGCGATCCGGTGTCCGGACACATCGAGAATGTTGCCGGTACGAACAACCAGGAAGCCGGCTACCGACAGGATGCCCGCGGCGATCCGCGTGGAAGATAATTGCAACGGCAGCGTGAGCTGATTGTAGACAAACGCCAGCTTCGGGAGCATGAAAAGCGCCAGGGCGAAAGGAAACGCGAGGCGCCGCAGCCAGGCAAAGCCGCCGACGCCCAGTATGACTCCGGCAATGGACACCAGCAGGGCCACCGAACCGGCAAACAGCCCCACGCCCAGCAAGGACGCCAGTTGCAAGCCGGCGCCGGCCGCAAGCACGGCGATCGCCCAGCGGGTCGGCTGCAAGGGCAACGCCCGCAAGCGAGATCGCTCCCGGTAGACGATCCCGGCGATGACCAAAGGCGCCAACATCCCGTGCGCCATATCCTCATCGGTCAACCATTGATGGAGCATGCCGCGGATCGCGCTCTGGTAGCAGAGCAGCAAGGCGCCAGCGGTGGCCACAACCAGCCAAAGCCGCCTGCCGGAATCCGGCGGCAACTCAATATCCCGGCAGCAATTCAGTGTCAATGTCACAAGTATGTGCCTAAGCCTCGTGCTGCTGTCAAGGCCGCGGCCGATTTCTGGATGAACCTCCAGCATCTCAGTCGGGTGTCTCCATCGCCAGTAGGATACCGATGAACGTCCTCTACAACACTCTTTCAATGACTCACAGAGCCGCTCCGCTTCTGGGCCCCTCTGGTCTATATTGGACGTATAGGTGTTTATCTACTTAACCGCATAGGCGCCATCAAAAGGACAACAACAAGCCGTCCGTTGGAGCATCGAGGTTTCGAAGGACACTGATCTGACCCTGCGCACATTCTTGGGTGCCCAGGGTGCAAAAAAAGGCGACCTCTCCAAATTTATCGAGGACGCTGTCCGCCGCCGTGTGCTTCAGTGCACCCTTCAAGACATCCGGCAGCGCAACGCCGATAGCGACCCCGATGAAATCCAGCGCATCGTTGACGAAGCAGTCGGAGAGGTCCGCTCCGAGCGCCGCACTGAAAAAAAGACCGGCAAAGCCTGAATGCGTGTTGTGTTCGATACCAACATCATCGTGTCTGCCCTCATCGCCTCGGCTGGCAAGCCTGCGCACGCCTGCCTCACACTCTCCGCTTGACCGCAAAAACAGCCTGGTGTAACGTGAAGACGAACCGCGTTACAACTGGAAGCGACCCAATGACCAGCGCGCCGAATCCGAAACAGCAACAGCGGCCCACGGTCGAGCCTTCTGTGGCCGAGCAAGGCCTCGGTCTGTTCGGCGCTCCCGAAGATGCCGCCTTGCTGGATGAGGTCGTCCGGCTTGCCTATGCCGAGAGGCGCGGCTCAGCTCGTTTCCCCCAAACTGAAAGGACCGATCCATGACCATCGAAATCCATGACGCCGCACTCGAAAGCCGTTTACAGCAGCAGATGCAAGCCACCGGTGCGGCTACGGCCGAGGAAGCGCTGAGGCGCTTGCTTGACACCCAACAAGAGCTGGATCGCTGGTTGCTCGAAAGTCGGGAATTCATCAACGCCAAAATCCGCCGTGGCATCGAGCAGCTCGATCGCGGCGAAGGAATCCCTGGAGATGTGGCCTGGGAGCGGTTGCAACAGCGAAAAACAGCTTGGCTAGAGCAGCATCCCGCGACGGAGCCATGAAAGCCTTCGAGCTTTCACCCGGCGCCGAAGACGATATTTGGAGCATCTGGCAATATCTGACGCAAGAGGCCGGGCTGGCGGTCGCCAACCGTGTTGAGGCAACGCTTTTCGCAAAGATGGAGTTTCTGGCGAAGACGCCTGGCATCGGACATTGGCGGCGCGATTTGACCGACGAACCGGTGAAATTCTTTTCGGTTTACTCGTACTGAATCGTGTATCGCCCCGAGACGAAGCCCTTACAAGTCGTGGCCATTCTGCACGGACGCCGCGATGTGGAGCAGCTGCTCAAAGACCGACTATGAGCAGCGAACTGATCCCCGCCCCCTCCGGCCCGCTGCCACGCGTGAAGCGCTCTCCCGATCCAACCGGCGATTTCCTGCTGGCCCTGTCCGAAGCGGGCAAGGCCGATTATCTCGTGACCGGCGACCAGAGCGGTCTGCTCGTCCTCCACCGTCACAAAGCCACGCGGATCGTTTCCGCGAGCGATTTCGTTGCGTTGTTCCAATGAACCACCATCGCCTGCACTCGGTGTGCGATTTTCCCCCCATCTTTCTTCGAGTGTGAAATCGTCCTTGATAACACTCTCACTTGACCGCCGGATCCTGCCTGATGTAGGGTAAGGACGGAATCCATTTTTGACGGGAGGCGCGCCATGACCCTGGAGATCACACGACCTGAAACCGAAGCCCGCATCCAACGCTATCTCCAGAGCGGTCAGTTCCACGACCTCGACGAACTCCTCACCAAAGCGCTCGACGCGCTGCCCGAACCCGACGCGCCCGTCACGCGGCCGCCGCACCAGACCCTGCACGAATTTTTCATGAACTCGCCATTGCGCGGGGCAAACCTCAATCTAGAGCGCATGGAGGATTATCCTCGCGTAGTCGAAATCGAATGAACGGCTACCTGCTCGACACCAATATCATCTCCGAATACAACCGCGAAGAGACACCCAGCCCCGGCGTCGTCAAATGGATTGATACAACCCCCGAGACCTTACAGCATTTGAGCGTCTTGACGCTTGGCGAGATCGAAAAGGGCATTCTTCTGCTGGACGAAAGCAAGCGGCGGCGAGAGATCAAGCAATGGTTCGAGAACGATTTGCAGTCGAGGTTCGCCGGGCGAATTCTGGCCATCGACAAGGGCGTGGCTTCAATCTGGGCGCGATTCATCGCGCCGCTGCTTAAGCAAGGTCGGCCTCTGCCGACGATCGATTCGTTACTTGCGGCGACCGCTCTTGCGCATGACCTTACGTTTGTCACGCGCAATGTGAAGCATTTCGCCGGGCTTCAAGTGCCGTTACTCAATCCCTGGGACTTGCCGTGAGGCGCCCGCGACCGCCACGGACCGGAAGCAAGCGATACTCCTCCCGGCGGGCTGAGCGATGGGGGCAGCCCGGGTTCCCGCCTGGGAAGAGCCAGTCGGTGGGCCTCTTCCAACGCCAGTACGCGGCGAGAGCCTCCCGGAGCGGCTCCGCCAGCATGACTTGCCTGTCTTTGTGGCCTTTGCCGTCGCGAACCCAGATCACGGCAGTTTGAGAAGCGGTCGGCTTCAAAATACTGTCAGGACCGTGGCATTACGCGACCAGGACCCGACCAAAGAGGTCGCGCTTCTTCGTGTCGCAGAGGGGAGAACTCACGCGCAGATCAGCAAGGAAACGCCTAAACCCGGCTGCCAGACCCACGGAAACGCTTCGCTTCGGCTCAGCCCAGACCTATGATAGGTGTATAAGTGTCTATCTACCTAAGTGTGTAGGTGCCCAATGGAAGAACAAGCCGTTCGCTGGAACATCAAAGTCTCGAAGGAGACCGACCTCACCCTGCGCACCTTTCTGGGCGCCCACGGCGCCAAAAAAGGCGACCTCTCGAAATT
>DATFZA010000815.1:0-5295 GCA_035314765.1 Bryobacteraceae bacterium | reverse complement strand
GCTGCCTCCGCGGACGCGTCGGCGGTTGCTACAGTTGCTTTCAATGCCTCCGCGGTGGCCACGGCCTGATCGAATTGCTGCTTGGAGATTTCCTGTTTCTCTACCAGCGGCCGATAGCGTTCCACGTCGCGTTGCGCCTTGACGTAGTTGGCCTGTGCTTCGGCGATGCGCGCCTGCGCCGCGATGTATTGCTTCTCGGCGACAGATACGCCGGCGATGGCGTCCTGCACGCCGGCTTGCGTCATGGAAATTTGGCTGGCGGTGTTGGTGGCGGTGATCGGGACCTGCGTTTGCGCCGCCTGCTCGGTGGCTTGCGCTTGGGCCAGATCCGCTTTTGAGCGATCGAGCATGACCTGATAATCGGTGGGATCGAGCTGAATCAAAGTTTGGCCGGCCTTGACTGGCTGGTTGATATCCGAGTCCACGGCGGTCACCCGGCCCTGGATGCGCGCGCTGACCGGATAGATGTAGCCATCCACCTGCGCATCGTCGGTGGATTCATAAGAGGAGAAATAGTCCAGAAGGCGAATGCCGCCGATCACCGCCACTACCAGCAAGACCAACAGGGCGAGTGACGCCACCGGATGCTGGAAAACCCAGGGTTTTCCCCTCTTGCGGAAAGGGGGCGGCTCGGCCTTTCGCTGCTGCTGGTCTGGTTGTTTTTCCACCGGTGTTTCGACGTCCTGAGCCATGTCTACCTTCCTCCAAGATACTGTTGAACGCGTGTGTCCGCCGCGCCAATCGCGCGGCTTAACGTCACCTTGGCCAGGTTATGCGCAAACACGCTGTTGATATAGCTTTCGCTGGCGCTCGCGACCGAATTCTGAGCCTGCACTACTTCGATGTTATCGGTGACGCCGGCGGCAAAGCGATCGCGCCCTTGTTCCAGCGTCTGCCGCGCCAGGTCAAGCGAGCTGCGCGCCAGCGCCACCTGATCGGCGGCGGTCTCCAGATCGAGAAATGCCGAGCGGATCTGCGCGTCGATTTGGCCGCGCAGGTCGGCCAGTTGCGCCCGTCGTTGTTGCAATTCGGCGTCCGCCTGATCCTCGTCGGCGCGGATGCGGCCGCCATCGAAAATGGTCATCGACACACCGGCGCTGAGCGTCATCGTGCCGTGCGAGTTGGCGGGATTCGGTCCGATGTCACCATAATCGGCGTTGGCGGCGATCGAGGGATAGCGCTGGGCGCGAGCTGCTCGCTTGGTGAGTTCCGATGCTCGCAACTGCGCCTGCAACGCTTGATAATCGGCGCGCGTCTTGTAGGCTTCCGCCAGAGCCTGGTCCAGAGAAAGATTTTCCAATGGCTGAAAGGGCAGATCGGTGGCCAGCGTAAACTCCTGACCGGCGGCCAGACCGATCAGGCGGGCGAGCACGAGCTTGTCCTTAGCAAAATCGTTCCGGTATGTGCGCAAGCGAGTTTGCTCGTTCTGCAACTCGACCTGTGCCCTGAGGGCGTCGATGGCCGGAGAGAGACCGTTCTTCAGCAGGTCGGCGGCCCGCTCGTAGAGAACCTGAGCAGTTGCCACTTCGCTGGCTGCTTCGTCAATGCGGGCCGAATCGGCGATGATCTGCAGGTAACCACTGGCCACCAGCAAGACCACTTCGTCGCGGCCGTCTTTGTAGGTGAGTTGAGAAGCTTGCACGTTCTCCCGCGCTGACCGCAACCGGTTCAGGTTTTGGAAATTCAGGATGGACTGCGTAAAGTAAGCCCGAGCGTCAAACACGTTGAAAGGCCCGACGACACTCGGAATGCCGGGAACCGAGAAGTTGAAGCCGAGCGCTTTGAAGTTGATCTGCTGGACGGAATCCGAAACGCGTCCGGTGAGGTTCGGCAGCAAAACACTGAGCGAGCGCAAGCGGTCCGCCTGAGCCAGCCGCGTGTTCAGGTCACCCACGATCAGGCCCAAGTTTTGTTTCAAACCACGCTGAATGGCGTCTTGCAGCGTTAGCGGGAGAGCGCCAGGCTGGGCGCTTTCAGCAGGCACACTGCCTTGAAACTGCGGCGGACCTTCATAGCCTGGCGTACGCGGCGCCGGAACTTGCGGAATGGGCTGAGACAAAGTGGTCTGGCCAGCCGCCTGCAACAAACTGCAAACGGCCAGAATTGCTATGTTTCTCGCCATGCTCTCTTTCAATATAGATGCAACGCCGGACGTTCTCGAATCGTGCTTTCAACAAGTTAGTTTCGTGGCTTGGGTGTACGAGCGCCATCCCCTCACTAACGTTCGGGGTTAGGCTGCTGCAGATTCCTTTCGGGGCTGACGCATGGCCTCCTGCGGATTCGCTGGCTCATGTCGGGTCGATTTCGCTCTGGTCCGATGCGGCCGATTCTAGCCCCGAACGTTAGCGAGGGGTTGGAGCGATTCTTCCCCAAGCCCCGGCCAATTTTTTCGCTAAAATCCCCTATTGACAAGATATAGTGAAATCACTATATTGTACTCCACGACCTGATCGCGGCTCCAGTCCATGTCGTGAATGCCAGTGTCGACAACCAGACGCGCCGCCCGGAACAGTTCCGAGCGGAGGCGGTCGTAGTCGGAACCGGGGTCCCGGTAGAGGCCGATCTCTTTGCCGAGTTGCTCGGCGTAGAGTCCCCAGCCCTCATTGTAGGCAGAGTATCCGCCGTGCTTGCGGAACTCGGGGAGGCCGGTGAGGGATTGTTCAATGCTGGTCTGCAGGTAGTGGCGGGGAACAGAACATCCGCGCCGTAGTTGGTGAGCTCGCATCGGTAACCCAAACCTCTGGTGTTTTCTTGTGGCCACATAGCATCCGGTTTGACAGGATTCGCGCCGAGCTTGGCTAAGACAGCCGGGCCGAACCCGATCAAGGCGAAGGTCCCCGTGGCGGCCAACAACTGACTTCAGTCCCTCGTCCCCATGTCTCGCACAATTCGCCCCCGCCCGCATTCTCTCATCGGTCTGCGCAGGTTTGCTTAGCTCAATTGACGTCGCCGCCCACTGGCCCACAGCAGATTGCTCACTGACCACTGTAGTGGGCGATAATTCTTGTGAGTTTTCCATTGCGCGACACCTGCATGAACTCTGCCGTGCGGCTCCCCTTTTGGTTTTTGTAGTAGAGCACCATGCTGTCCAGGCCCCAAAGCACATCTTCAAGCTCAAAGCGAAGTTCTGGGTATGCTTCTATGCCGCGCTGGAAGTACGCCCGCAGATTCGTTCTCCCTCTCACCTTGCCATCAACGCCTCCCAGCAGTTGGGCGGCGACGGGAGACGTCAATTCGACCGCATCGTCATAATGAACCATGATCAGGTCGAGATCATGTGCATTCCAAGCCGCAACCCAATCGTTCGCCAGGGTCCATGCTTCCTCTTTTGTCATCTCTTCGCTGTATTATAGGACGCTGCACCCTCCCGGTGGCCGGCGACGCCTTTCCTATGGTGGAAATAGGCAGTGGGCAGAGGGAACCATCATCTTACAAGACCGGCAGGGCCGCATTGATCTCAAAGCGCAGCTTGGCGTGGGCCTCGCGCAACGCGGATTCCACCTCCACACGGTTACCGCCGCGTGCGAACAGGAATCCGAGATAACTGTTGCCTTCCGGCAGCGGGAGCAAGTGTTGGCCGATCTTGGCCGTCACGATCACGTCTTCTATCAGCGGGACGGCGCGCGCTTCCGTTTCGCCCGAAACGCCCGCGTAAATGCCGCCCTTCGGAATCGGGATCATCATCACGCCCGCCGGCTCGTTGGGAATAGTGAACCTGAACACGTCCTCGCCCGCGGCGTGGCGCAAGATCAACTCCTCCAAGCCGGGAAGGACTTTGGCGCAGAGGCCGCCGATGGGCCGCGCGGCGACTTCCAGCATCCAGACTCCGCGATCGTTCAAGCGCATCTCCGCATGAATCGGTCCGTGCGTTAGCCCGAGGGCCTTTATGGCCTTTGCGGTTGCATATCGCATTTCCTGTTGCACATGTTTCGGCATCCGGGTCGGAGTGACATAGATGGTTTCCTCGAAGAACGGTCCATCCAGCGGATCGGGCTTGTCGAAGATCGCCAGTACGTTCAGCCTCCCGTGATCGAGAATGCCTTCCAACGCAAATTCGCGCCCTGTGATGAAGTCTTCGACTAGCAAGAACTCGTCGCGCTCCGGTTTGAGCATAGCGGCGATGCGATGAAACGCGGCCGTGAATTGATCCGGATTGTCGGCGCGAATTACGCCCCGGCTGGCCGACTGCGTCAGCGGCTTGAGAACGCACGGATAAACGATGTCCGCACCGGATGCGGCCTCATTCAGTGGAATGCGGCGGAAGTTGGGAGTCAGCAGTCCCGCATCGTAGAAGCACTTGCACGCCAGAAATTTATTGCGACAATTCGCCGTTGATTGCGGTGAGTTGTAAGGAATGTTCAAGTGCCGCGCGGCTACCGCAGCCAAATATGCCGGTCCGTCACCGAGCGCGACGATGCCGTCAAATCGGCCTTCCTCAGCCAGCTTGCGTGCGGCAGCCTCCGGGTCTTTGAATTCCAACGCCACGGCGTCGTCGCCCCAGGGATTTTCGAGAACGTGGCAGCGATCGGTCGCCAGCGTCAAATTGAGGCCAAGCCGCGCAGCCGCGTCCGCGAAAGCGCGGGTCTGATAACCGGTCTTCGCTCCAATCAACAGCAGTCTCAATGCACCCTCGATAAATCGCGCAGCCGAGTCTAGCCCCGAACGTCAGTGAGGGGATGAGCGGTCCCCTCACTGACGTTCGGGGCTGGCTTGAGCCTCGGGCGCAACCGAAAATTCGATTCCTTGCGCCAGTGGCAGATCGGCCGACCAATTGATGGTGACTGTCTGCCGGCGCATATAAGCCTTCCAGGCATCGCTTCCCGATTCGCGCCCGCCGCCGGTATCCTTCTCGCCGCCGAACGCGCCGCCAATTTCCGCACCGCTCGTTCCGATGTTGATATTGGCAATCCCGCAATCGCTACCACGCGCGCTCAAAAATGTTTCGGCCGAAATCAGATTGGTTGTGAACATTGCTGATGACAAGCCTTGTGGCACGTCGTTGTGCCAGCCGATCACTTGCTCCAAAGTGTCGAATTCGACTAAGTACAAGATGGGCGCGAACACCTCTTCTTTCAAAATGGTCATGGCAGGATGAGCTTTCACCAGCGTCGGTTCCACGAAGCATCCCTCCCGCGCTTTGCCGCCGAAGATGACTTCACCGCCCTCAGCCTGAATGCGTTTGAGCGCGGCCTGCATGTGCTCCACCGCGTCCCGGTCTATCAGCGGGCCCATGAGCGTTGCGGGATCCAGCGGATCGCCGATCCTGATCTGTGCATAGGCGGCTTTCAATTTCGC
>DATFZA010000814.1:0-52813 GCA_035314765.1 Bryobacteraceae bacterium | reverse complement strand
AACGTTCATCAGGAAGTCCGCGCTTTCATGACGGATCCCGTGCTCCAGCAGCGATTGGCGAAGTATCTGGTCCTACAGTGCTTCCGCAATTCCACCCTTGAGGATTTTCACGCGGGCATCTCCCCATCGTCAGCTTCCGGTGATTATTCCGACGTTACGGTCATCAGTCCATATGGTGCCGTTCCATGGCCGAAAGTGTCGCGATTGAACGACGACGAAATGAAGCGGCTGATGATCGACGTCGTCGATCGAACGTACCGCTTCATCCACACGCTCTTCGACGAGAACACCGGCGGCGAACTCCTGCTCCGTCTGGCGCATCGCGATCCCCTGCCACAGTGGAAAGAGCCCAGGCTCCTGGCCGGCGACGCATCAAAACCGGGCACGGACTGACAACGAGCGAGCACTACATTTCGGACTCTCATGCGCGGAGTTCCGCGACCGCAGCATGCTCTACCCGCTGACCACCAGTCAGTCAACCAGTCAACCCGGGTCGAATATGGGAACGCAGCACGTGCCCGGCACTGATCCGCTCGACTCCTCCCATCGGGTCTCCGCGCCTTGGCCGAAATCGAGTTTTGTCTCATTCGGAAAGATGGATAGACGCCAGCGCGATTGTGCGTGGGTCTATTATCAACGTGACAACCATCTTTGCCTTTCGCGTCGAACCCCGTCAAACGGGGTTCGAATCCATGCCGGGGAGCCACCATTTTTCCTTCCTAAATTCCAGCCTCGTTTTTGTGGACGGCATCGCCGTGCGCGGGTCCGCGCATATGCCTCACATTCGTTGACTTCTACGAGTTCCAGCCATTCTCCAGTTGGAAAATCATCGGCTTGGAGACCGGCCCGAACCCCCATGGTTTGGCTTGGGGCCCCACATTTTGGCTTCGAATTCTCTGTCTTCTCTTGTTGACGCCTCGCTCATGTTGACGGGTGTTCGGGCCGGGGTCCGGCCTGATTCGATTTCGAACTCCGCAGTTGACGCCCCCATTTCAAACTTCTGCTTGACAGCCCGTCCAGGCCGGCGCGGAGAAAAGATTAGACAGTTTTCCGACTCGCTGAGTATTAGTTGATAGGGGCAGTTTTGCAGACGCGGGAAAAAGTGCGCCAGGAGCTGTACAGTTTTCGAACTTTTGGCGTATATAGTACACGGAGGCGATCACACGGTCGTTTCCACGACACCAGACAGCCGGACGACCGCCAAGCGGACTCCGATGTGGGTGCGGATCGTCAATCGGGACGACCGGCCACTTCGAGTTCGTGGTCGCAGATCCGGTCGGCTGGTCCCCACCTGCATCCACTCCCTGGCTTGATAACCGGCGCGAAGGAAGCGTTCATGGACACGAGGTTGACGCCGTTGGAGAAGACAGAGAAACCAATCAGCATTGCCGCCGAGGTTGCTCGGCTGGCCAGAATGACCGTGCCGGATTTGCGCGCGCGGCACGAGGAACTATTTGGGGCGCCGGCGAAATCGCACCATAAGGAGTTCCTGGCGCGGCAGATCGCCTGGCGACTGCAGGCCGAGTCGGAAGGTGGGCTGCCGGAGGAGACCCGGCAACTTGCGCTGGCCGTCGCTCGGGATGCTCCGCTGAGAATCAGAATTGAGAGCGCCGCCACACGGGGTGCTGCGGAGGCGGACCGCACTGCTACCACGCGCCTGGCCAGCAACCACGACGCCCGCCTACCGATGCCGGGCGGACTGCTGGCGAAAGAGCACAAGGGCGAGACGCACGTCGTGAAGGTGCTCGACAACGGATTCGACTACGACGGGCGGCTTTATCGATCTCTGTCCGCCATCGCCCAGGAAATCACGGGTACGAAGTGGAATGGGTATTTGTTCTTTGGAATCGCTAAGGAGGTTGCACATGGCCGCCGTTAACAAATTGCGCCCGATGCTGGCAGCGATTCGCTGCGCCATCTACACCCGGAAGTCCACCGACGAAGGGCTCGACTCAGACTTCAATACGTTGGACGCCCAGCGCGAGTCCGCCGAGGCGTTCATCGTCAGCCAAAGGCACGAGGGCTGGTTGGCGTTGCCCGAGAAGTATGACGACGGCGGTTTCACCGGCGCCAACATGGATCGGCCGGCAATGCAGCGGCTGCTCGCCGATGTCCGGAGCGGGCTGGTGAACTGCGTGGTGGTCTACAAGGTAGATCGCTTGACGAGGTCGCTTCTCGACTTCGCCCGCATCATGGAGGTCTTGGACAAGCACGGCACCACCTTCGTGTCGGTCACCCAGCAGTTCAACACCACCGCATCGCTGGGCCGCCTCACGTTGAACATCCTGCTCAGCTTCGCGCAGTTCGAACGGGAGATGATTTCCGAACGCACCCGCGACAAGATGTCGGCGGCACGGCGCAAGGGCAAGTGGGTCGGCGGCAATCCGGTGCTTGGGTACGATGTGCATCCCGACGGCGGCTCCCTGGTGGTGAATGCGGAGGAGGCCGCCCGCGTGCGCACGATCTTCGGGTTGTACCTGGAGCATGGTTCCCTGCTCCCGGTGGTGCGCGAATTGGACCATCGCGGCTGGACGCTGAAACGTTGGACCACGCGGGACAGCAAGACGGTCGGCGGCAAGCCGTTCACGCGCCCACGGCTTCACCAGATTCTCACCAACGTTATTTACACGGGCCAAGTCCGGCATCGCGGTGAGACCTATCCCGGTGAGCACGATGCCATCGTCGATCGCGAGACGTGGGATCAGGTCCACGCGCAACTCAAGGCCAACGCGCCGGGTAGCACCCGGAACCTGCGGAACAAGCACGGCGCGCTGCTCAAAGGGACCGTCCGCTGTGCCACCTGCAATGTCGGCATGGTTCACACCTACACGCAGAAGGATGCCCGGCTCTACCGCTACTACGTTTGCGTCAAGGCCCACCAGCGCGGTTGGACGCAGTGCGCCACCCGGTCGGTGTCGGCGCCGGAATTGGAACAGGCGGTGATCGAGCAAATCCGGGGTATCGGCCGGAATCCGATGATGCTCACGGCGGTGATGCGGCAGTTGGAGGGATCTGGCCTCGAGGACGTGCCACGAGAGGACGTGGCCCAGGCGCTTCGCGAGTTTGACGGCCTGTGGAAACACCTCTCACCGCGCGAGCAAGAGCAGTTGATTAAGGCGCTGGTGGAAACCGTCAGCTATGACGGGAGCACTGGCACGGTGACGGTCGGCTTCCGGTCCGCCGGCGTGAAGCAACTCTGTCTATTGCAGCAGGAGGTATAACGAACATGCACGAGATCCAGTTTCAACTACGGCCGCACTCGAAGAAGGAAGCGGCGGCGCCGGGGACCGAGCGCGGCAAGCTTCCGCGGGTTGCCGAAGTACTGGCGCTGGCTATCGGCTTCGACGACATGATCCGGCGTGGCCTGGCGAGGGACCACTCCGATCTGGCCCGGTTGGGCTGCATCAGCAAGGAACGGGTCAGCCAGATCATGCGGCTGGTCTGGCTGGCGCCTGACATCCAGCAGGAGATCCTGACCCTGCCACGGACATCGCTCGGCCGATTCCATCTGGGCGAAGTCGCGCTCCGCCAAGTTGCTTCGAAGATGCTGTGGGGGGAGCAACGGGAGGTGTGGGCTCGGCTCCAGGATGGCAACCATCACTAGGAGTTTCATAGATGCGCTTGAGCTCCGCAATATTGTGCGGAAGTTCGCACCAGCGTGCGGGCATAGCCGGTCGGCCAAATTGGCCATTCCAGCCACGCCCGCCCTTCCCTTGCGTTTCGCCGCCACCAAAGTGAGGCACGATCCCGACCTTACCGGGGAACGCCCAGGGGGCGGCCCCAAGGGAGTGAAATCGCGCTGCGCGGCGGGAAGCGGCGCTCGAAGCAAGCCGCCAATTGGCCATTTGAAAGAGCCACGGCGAAGATGCGGCCCGTGCGCGTTATCCCTTGCCTTCCGCCGCCACCGGAGTGATGTATGTGTTCGATGCAACGCACCGCCAAGAACACCAAGCAAACTGCCGCCGCCTGCTACGCGGAACGCCACACCGAGTGCCAGGACCTGCTGAAGCGCATCGCCAGCCGCCTGGAGCAGCACCAGAAGGACCAGGCGCAGGAACCCGCCAACTGGGGGTACCCCGGCGACCTGGGCCGCATCACCGAGGAACTCGCCTACGTCCTCGCCAGCCTCAGCGACCGCAGCGCGGTGGATGCCAAAGGACTGGACTACTAACCATGCAAAAGCAAAACGTACACGTCGGAACGACCTACGTCGTGAAGGTCAGCGGCACGCTGGCCAGAGTCCGCCTCACCCGCGAACACCCGCGCGGCGGGTGGTATGGAACCAACCTCGCCACCGGCCGCGAGATCCGCATCCGGACAGCCGCCCGCCTCCGCTCGGAGGTGAAACCGGCGGTAGGAGGATGCCCAACGCAAAACCGCAACCCGCGCTCGCCGGACTTCAGCGCCGGCGAGTTGCACCAAGTTGTGGAACGAGCCAAGGCCGAAATCCTCGCCGACGTTGCCGCCGGGACCGTCCCCAGCACCTGCGCCTCCTTCAGCGAACTGCACGACTACACGGATGCCAATGGCTACGGCGGGGCGTTCGAGCGTCCCTTCGACATCAACGAAACGGACTTCTGGAACGCTGTCCAGACTGCCGTTGACGGATGGATCAAACAGGGAAGCTTGAGAGAACGCCTCACCGACGACGAAACGCGCCGGATCGTCGACAAGATCGAATTCTGAAACAGGAGACCAGAATGCAGACATACACCGTAGTCGGACTTTGGGACGACACAGGCGTGGTATACGCCGAGAACCTGACCGCCGACGGCCCCCACGAAGCGATGCGGAAGGTTGCCGCTGGCAACGATCCGCCGTCCCAGATCCTGGGTGCAATCGAGGGCAGCCACAGCTTCACCGCGGCTTGTGAGGATTCCGGCAAAGCCGCCTTCGTGCAGGACCTAATCCCCAAGATCGAATTCTGAAACAGGAGCAAGCCATGACCACGTTCGCAATCGCCACCGACAACAACATCACTGCCTTCACCGCCGCCGAGCAGGTTCCCGAAGGCCAAGACCGTTTCGCCACAGAAAAGGAGTTCGCCAAACTCTCCGCCGACTGGCCCATCACGCGGTTCGTCGAAGTCTGGAATGCGTTCGCCGGCGCCCCGCCCTTCGGCGACCTCAAGCCGGTCAAGAAGTTCACCGACCGCAAGACGGCGGTCTCCCGGATCTGGAAGGCCATCCAGACGCTGGGGGAGGAACTGCTGCGCGCCAGCATTCGCGACGCGGAAGCCAAGTTGAAAGCTGCCCGGACGGTGCCCCCCCCCGCGCGGCAGACGGCCCACGTCGCGCCAAAGAAGGCCAAGGCGGCCAAGGGCACCACCGCGAAGGACACGCAGCCCACGACGCGCGAGGGCAGCAAGAAGGCCATCGTCCTGGAACTCATCCGCCGTGCCGACGGTGCCAGCCTTAAGGAGATCGCGGATGTCACCGAGTGGCAGGCCCACAGCATCCGCGGCTTCATCTCCGGCAGTCTCGGTAAGAAGATGGGGCTTGCGGTCGAGTCCTTCAAACGGGCCGATGGCGAACGCGCCTACCGCACCGCCGCCAAGTAGAACCCCTCAGGCACTCTCCACGCCGCCGGCCCCTGGGCTTGGCGGCTTCTTTCATTCAACTCGCTCTGCGGAGGGCATCCTCAACGGCTTCGGGATGGCGCGCGATGACGGCGAGCAGCACTCGCGCCGGACCGTCTGGTCGCGTTCGGCCCTGCTCCCAATTCCTCAGGGTTGCTGGCTGGAAGCCGAACTTCGCAGCAAACGCCGCCTGACTCAACCCCAGCCGTTTCCGGGTGGCGCGAACGTCGATCGTAGGGACCTCCACCGTGGTGACGCGGACCGGCACGTCCTTTCCTTCCACCCAGTCCACCGCTTCCCGCAGGCTGGCAATGATCCGGCTGCCGGCGCTCGGCTTCCGCTGCTTGCTTGTACGAGTGTTCTTCATTTCGCCATCCTCTTCTGGTAGCCCGCAACCAGGCGGGGCAATGGGGCTTCCGGCTGGAATAACGACCGCTCACGTTCTCGCGCCCGCAGCCCACGCGCCGAGTGAGGCCGGCAGACCGGACTTTTTCAACGGCCTGCCGCGCCTCCTGTGAAAAGCTCAGTCGGGCCGAGACCGACGCCATGGTGTTACGTTCTGAAACCGTCTATTCTACGGGCGTGCCGTCGCCGGGGGGTGAGGTGGAGAGGTTTCCTGCTCGATCACGTAACCAATCGCGGCATAGCCCTTCAGCCTGCGCTCGTACATCCTGGCCAGCATTAGGACGTAGTTGTCCACATAATCGTAGACCTGCACGAATCGTTTGTTGTCGTGGAGACGATGCAACCGGCCTACATACTGTTGCAGTGTGCCCTTCCAGGAGATCGGCATGGCCAGAAATAGCGTGTCGAGACGCGCGTCGTCAAACCCTTCTCCGATGTAGCTTCCCGTCGCCAGAATCACTCGCGATTCGGTTTCCGGCACTGCCGCCAAGGCTGCCGATATTTCCCGACGCTGCTTTTTTCCCATGCCGCCCTTCAAGACGAAGACGTGCTTGGCAACACCTGCAAGCTTGGCTGCGAAATACTGCAGATGCTCAGTCCGGCCAGTCAGAAGCAGTGGGCACCGTCCAGATTCTATGGCGCGCACGATGTCATTGGCGATCATCTCGTTACGCGGGACATCAGTCACGAGCGCGGCGTAGATATCCGTAATCGTGACTTCGGTGAGTTCCGGCGCCATCCGAAACTCCGTATGGCGGGGAGTGACCTTATGCTCGAAGGGAGTCGTTTCGGTCATCGTCTTGGCGCTCATGCTGAACCGCACGGGGCCACACTGCATGTAAATGATCGGATGGTGTCCGTCTTTCCGGGTCGGCGTGGCGGTCAAACCGACAACATATTTGGCCTTCACCTGCCGCATCACTTGTTCGAAGGTGAAAGCGGATATGTGGTGGCATTCGTCGACGATCACCTAACCGTACTCAGCTACGAAGTCCTTCACCTCGTCTTTTCGGTACAGACTTTGGATGACGGCGACATCTACGCAGCCCGTCCGGTCCATTTTTCCACCGCCGATATGCCCGATCGATTTGGCAGGTAAATCCAAGAACATCGCAAGGCGCTCCTGCCATTGATCGAGCAACTGCTGCCGGTGAACCACAACCAGGGTGTTGACCTTGCGTTTGGCGATCAGCCATGCCGCTACGGCAGTTTTTCCGAATGCCGTGGGAGCGCAGAGGATGCCTTCGTCGTGGGCGGTGATCTTCGCGACGGCTTCCTCCTGGAACGGCCGAAGCTGACCCTGGAACACCGCTTCAATCGCCGTGCCGGCATACCGTTCGTCCCGAACTTCGGGCCGGATCTTGTGGGCTTCGAGAAGAGCCAGGGTCTCCGTCAGACATCCTCGAGGCACCGCGATATGCTGGACAAATTCCGTGCCGCATGCGATCACGCGCGGCTTGTCGTACGTCGAAAGCCGCATGGCCTGAGCCTTGTAGAACTCCGGATTCTGAAAGGCTGCCAGCCGCAGAAGCCGATTCAGCATAGCTGGCGGCAGATCCTTACTTTCCACGTAAACAAGATTCGCGCGAACGATCTGGACGGTCTTTGGCAGCGGTCCTTCGATCGGCCGCTCCTTTCGCTTGCGGGATGGCGGTAGCGTCCACGGGTCTTGTGCATCCTCATCATCGGCGATACTCATCCGGACGCCAATCAGGTCGCCTTTGCGCTGAGCTTCGGCGACGATCTCCTCCGCGGCGTCGACCGGCATTCGTCGGATCGTCGAAAGGAACTGCCACTGGTCCGGGTACGGGTGGAAGTCGTGGTCAATGAATACGCTGTTGTCCTGCTTGCGGGGCGCCCGCTGTAACGGCAGTGCAATCAGGTTCCCGAACCCTCCCTTGGGCATCGTGTCCTGGTTGGGGAAAAATCGATCGTAGGAATCAAGACCGACCTGATGCCTGCGCTCCATAGTTCGCGTAAGCAGCACGCATCCGAGTTTGCGCGCGGTGATCGCCGGCAACGCACGCTCAAAGAAGATCCAAATGTGGCCGCCTTTTCCCGAACGAGAACGTTCCAAGGCCGCGGGCACGTTCAACTCCCGGCACGTTTCCAGGAAAGCCAGGGAGTCATACTCCCACGTCTTCTTGTCGAAGTCTGCCGCCAGAAACCAGCAGGTTTCGTCCGGCAGGAGAGCGTATACGCCGATGGTTTCCTTGCCCAAGAGGTGGTCCTCGATGGCGGCGTCGGTCAGCGGAAGGAACCTCCGGGTCTTCTGGTCGACTTTCTTTCGATCCTCCGGGCGGCTTTTGTTGATGGCCTTCCAGTCCTTTACGACCACCGGCATATATCCGTGCCGGCCATCAGCATTCTCCCATCGCCGAGAGTAGACATCTTCTCTTCCGCGAAACAGGCTTCGAAACAGCGCGATCCTCTGTCTGGCGCGCTCCTCCTTGTCCACCGGCGGCGCCGGCTCGACGGTTTTGGTTGTAGGTGGGTTCTCTGCCGGAAGTTGCGGTATAGGAATGCTGTGAACTGCCAGAAGCCGCCGCAGGCGGGCATTCTCCTCGCGGAGGCGAACATTTTCCTGGTCAGGAGGTTCGAATGGAAGAGAGTCTGAACCGTTCTCGGTCATACCGCGTTCACCGCTCTGTGCGTTGTGCCAGCACTTCTTCGACGAACTTCTGAACACCCGCAAACACCCCAGCGACATCTGTCGAGAGCCCGCATTCCTCCGCCAATGCGTGAAACGGGACCTGCCAATCTGCTGGCGGTGGAACCAAGTTCGCCGGCAAATCGTGTGTTCCTCTTCTCTCAAAGGTCAGACGCAAAGCTTCCATAATCCGGTGCTTATCCAGCCCACCTGATCCGATCAGAAGAGCCAGGTCCACCAAGTCCTTCACCCTGCTGTTCGCCGCGTTCCGCGGGAGCGTGTATGCGTGAATCTTCTCGGCGAACTGCTGTTCGCGAGCGATCATCAGGACACGCGACGATTCGATGCCGGCGAATCCCAACCAGTCCCGGCACACGATTGTTTCCAGCGGTCGCATAACTACGTCACCAACGCCCGCGTCCAGGTGGAATCGGGCGAACGTTCGTTCGTCCATTCGAGCTTCGACCGGATAGCGGGCGCCGCCGTACGGCGCCGCGGTCAAATCCATTGACGCCGGCCCGACCACGAACTCGAACCAGTCACCGAGAGAGATATCGGCCGCGCTCTGGAGCATCTCCCGAACGATCTGGTTCTGGTCGCCGCTGGCGGATGCTGCGACCCGCTGCACCGTCAAGTCGATGTCTACCGTTGATCGAGCCGCCTTGAAGCGTAGCTCCAACGCGTACCCGCCCTTCAAAACCCAGGGCGCTGATTCTTCCCGGAACAGCCTTGCAAGCAGACGGTCGAATGATACCTGTCGGCGGAGGCGGTTAGGGTCGATCTGATCGGTCAGAGATGCCCTCTTCAGGCGTTCTTCCAAAGCCCTTCGGAATGCTCCCGCCGTCGCATATGTCCTGGGTGACGGCATTACGCAACTCGCCGCAGCGTTTCCTCCACGATCTTGCGCGCAGATCCGCTCATTTGCGTGTTCCGAATCTGTTGACGAGTGATCAGACCACGGTCAACAGCCTGCCTGAGTGCCTGGCGAATGAAGTTCCGCTCGACGGTGCCGGCCTCGATCAAGTCGAGGACCGCTCGCAGAGGGCGAGTAAGCTTGTAGCCTTGTGCTGTCTGTACGTCACTCGCGGGCAGGTCGGCAAAATGAAGTACGAGGATTCCAGGAATCTCGCTGTTGCGCCGGAAGTCCGTCGGAACGGTCATGTGGAGCTTCGATGGATTCAGATCTGACAGGTCGTAAAGACTGAGCGCCGTGTGGTGGCTGTATACGCCCTCGATTTCCTCATTCCGGTTCCGGGACCACAGCGCCCAAAGTACGAGTTCGGGCCTATCAGTTGTGGGAAACAGGGCGAGCCGGTAGATACCGCGGTGCTCACGGACCCAGTTTCCGACCTGGACGTGGTAGGGATGGGTGTTTTCGGCGAATCCGGCAGCCTTGGCCTGCTTCGTGGTGAAGTAACCTTGCTGCTGCTCAGCAAACTCGAAGAGCCGCCGCGCCGCTTCACGGTGAGACTGTGCCATAACACAATACTACAACTTTATTGACGCTAGCTCAACAAAGGCAGAATTCCGCCGGACATCTGTCGCGCCCATGGCGCGCGATGGCAGCAAGAAGGCCATCTCCCTCGAACTGATCCGCCGCACGGACGGCCCGAGTCTCACGATCCTTCAAACGAGCCGATGCCCTGCCGGATCATCCGCAGGCGCGGCGGCCGTACCAGCGCTCGTAGCCTGCGCATGCAGAAGTTGGGGCCTCCATCGTGGGCGGTTAGCCCCACATCTGAACGCGGCTGCACGCACGGGGCATGCGAGGTTTTGTAGGTTTTGTAGGCTCCAACTGCCGGGGAATCGGTATAATTCGACACTCGGTACGGGCCGGATCGGCAGCCGTCGCTATCTGGAACGCACAGCGCGCGCTGCCGCCATAGTTTCTTCCGCCAGACGGCCGAATCCGTCCCGCGGCTGGCCGCAGGAACCACCGTGTTATGGTTGGGGTTGGCCGCCCGTTCCCGGCACCATGTGCCGGCGCGAAGGCTGGGAAACCCTACCCAGTGGCGGCTATTTCAATTTCAGGGAATCGCAAAGGGAGCGATGGACAAGCCTTCTCTTTCAGAACCGGCCCTCCGGCGAATCAAGGCGGTAAAACTGGAAGCCGGAGCCGACCTCCTGAACGGCCTCGACGCGTTTTGGTGCGGTATTGGCATGAGCACGAAGGCGCTCAGGGAACACGATCCATCCGAGTTGATGCCGTTTTTCGAGCGGTACGCCGAGAAGTTGTTCGAGGCCGAATCCAGGGAGTGGCTGGCTTGTTTCACGGATCCGGGAGCGTACACCGCGCACGTGGCCATGCTGCGGATGGCGATTGCCGACAGAATCTGCCCGGCCCAGACGGTGATTCCCGATGATTCTCGGGCAACGGATTGGAAAGACCTTTATCGCATCGTGAAGGCACGCGCCGCAGAGTCGGGCCGGAAGAGCGCGCTCGGGGAATTTGGGCAAATCTCAGGAGACTGGGAGAACTACCTGGACCACAGCTTCAGCCGGCGGTTCCTTAAAGGCAAAATCACGACAATGACGCCGGACAGGGATGCCGCCGTAAGGAACTTCAGGGCGCTGTTCTGGTTGAAGTACCTCTTTCACCTTCGACTATTCACTACCCGACGAGTATTCCACCACCGCCTTTGTCTGCATCTCTCCGTGTCCCGAAAATTCTGGGAAGGGCAGGCGTATCGCCAGATGGCCGATACCGTTGCGCCGCCAGCCAGCGAAGGCCTGCCAGCGCTTCCAGAGACCGCCGATCCCGTTGCGGGTAGCGGTGTCGCCGCACCGACCGCGCCGCGGAAGCGCGGACCGAAACCCGATCACGACACCGCCGTTCGCGTAGCTGACGTGGTCGCGCGGATCGCGGCCGACGGCGACTGGCGCTCGAACCTGGATGACATCTGCGAAGCCCTGGACGAAGAACACATCCCGGTTCCGAGGACTTGGCGGCGCAACAGAAAATGCACCCAGTGGAGCCTCTGCGATGACCGTGACCTAATCGTCAAGGCTATCGGTTATAGGCTTGGCCAGGCGCGTTCGAGAAAGAAAGACACCCCCGAAACTCTCTCCTAATTTCCGCGAATTTTCGCACCACAGCGGTTGCTCACGGAAGCGCCGTATTGCTGCATTTTCCCGGAGAAAGTTTTCAAAACAATTCTCGGTCCCGATGATTGCGTATGGGCGATCGCGACGCCCATCACGATCATTGAAAACCGAATAGATCACGCCGGCCGGGAAGCCCAAAGTACGGACAGTCTTCGATGACGCCTTCGAAGCCGAGCGGACACCCGGAAATGCCTTCGCAAACGCCTTGCGTGATCGTGCAATCCATTTGTCCCGGCATCGCGCCGGGCTCAAGCACAACAGTTTTGGAGATCACAAAAGGAGCGAAATGGCAACGTTGAATAGTGTTCTCGAAAGGCTGCTGAACGAGCACGATGTGGCCCGAATCACGGGCCTCTCGGTGGCCTCCGTCCGGCGGTGGCGGCTCCTGCGGCAGGGGCCGAAGTACATCAAGATCGGCGCCGCTGTCCGCTACAAGCCGGAAGACGTTTCCGCGTGGCTGGAAACGCGGCCCACCGGCGGCGGGCAGCAGGCCTGAGGGGCAGGCGCCGCATGAACATCATCACATTCACATCCGGCGAAGTGTCCCGTTTCTACGACGAACGCGTCCCCCACCTGAAGCAGAAGGGCACGCAGTGGAGTTGCGGCTGTCCCAGGCACGGCGGCAAGGACGCGAACTTCAAAGTGGAAGCCGCGACAGGCCGATGGTATTGTCATTCGGTTTGCGGTTGCGGCGGCGACATCATCGACCTCGAAATGGCGCTCACGGGCGTGGATTTCAAAACGGCGAAAGCCGAGGTCTTCCGCCTCGTGGGCAGGATCGAACCCAGGCACACAACCGGCGGGTGGCGCGAGATTGAGCGCTACCCTTACACAGACCCGGACGGCAACCTGCTTTTGGAGGTCGTCCGTTATCTGAAACCGGACGGGAAGAAGACGTTCATTCAAGTCCGTCCGAGCGGAGTTGAAGCAGCCGGAACGACCGACCCGGAGCGGATCGGGGGCGTTCCCACCGGCGGGATCGTCGTCGGTCTGTCGAACGGCAAGTACCTTCCCGACCCGAAGGCCGAGCGCGCAACCGGCAAACCCACCTGGAAAAGAGCGAGCGACCAGGTTGACTACGACGGGGCGGAATATCGCTTTCGCGACTCTCCGCGGGTGCCGTACCGTCTCCCGAAGGTAGTCGGAGCGGAGACGGTCTACCTCCCCGAGGGCGAGAAGGACGTTCACACCTTGGAGTCCTGGGGGTTGGTGGCTTCCTGCAATCCGGGCGGCTCCGGCGAGAGTCATCTCTATACGGGGTGGGCGGACTATTTTCGGAACCGCCACGTCGTCATCCTTCCCGATAACGACGATCCCGGCAGGAAGCACGCCCTGGCTGTGGCCACGGCGTTGTTGTCCGCGGCCGCTTCGATCCGCATGGTGGAACTTCCCGGCTTATCAGAGAAGGGTGACGTGACCGATTGGCGCAACTCCGGCGGCACGCTCGATCAACTCCGTGAAGCCGTCGATGCTGTGGCGCTTTTGGACGCGTCATCCCTTGCAGCACTGCGGTCACGGTGGAGCATCGCAAACGAAGAACCCAAACGCCAGGCGGCGCGCGTGGAAGTCACGGACGATTGGCCGAAGCTGGAGCCGATCCAAAGCGAACTTCCGCCCGTGCAGGCCTTTTCCGAAGACCTTCTGCCCGTTCTGTTCCGTCCCCTGGTGCGGGATGTGACGGAGCGGATGCAAGTCCCGATGGACTATCCAGCCACGGTGACCATGCTCTGCCTCGCGGGAGCGGTAAACCGCCGGGCTGTCATCCAGCCGAAGGCGAATGACACGGGTTGGGTGGTGGTGCCCAATCTCTGGGGTGGCATCATCGCGCCACCGGGATTCATGAAGTCGCCCGTCATACAGGCTGCTACCCGTCCGCTGCATCAGATTCAGACCGAGTGGCGGCAGGCGCAGGAGGAGGCAAGTGAAGAATACGCCCGCGGCAAAGAAGAATATGAACTCCGCCGCGCGGCATGGAAGGAGCAGTACAAGGCAAATGCCAAGAAAGGAAGATCGGCGCCTGACAGACCAGAGGATGAACCGGAAGAACCCACGCTTCGGCGCCTGATCGTGAATGACGCCACCTTCGAAGCGATGCATCAGACGATGAGCGAGAATCCGGCCGGCATTCTGGTGATCCGGGATGAACTGACCGGATGGTGGAGTCAACTGGACCGTGCCGGCCGCGAAGGCGAACGCGCATTCTGTCTGCAAGCTTGGAACGGCGACACCGGTCACACCATAGATAGAATCGGCCGCGGCACCATTCACGTGGAAGCGTGCTGCATGTCGATGTTGGGCGGCATCCAACCTGGTCGCCTGCGTTCCTATTTAGCAGAGGCGCTCGAAGATGGCCCGAGCAACGACGGTTTGATCCAGCGGTTTCAATTGCTGGTCTGGCCGGATACGGAGCCGGGCTGGCAATACGTAGACCGGGCTCCAGACGCGTCCTCGGAAGAGCAGGCCGCGCTGGTGTTCAACAAGCTGGTGCAGTTGGACCCCGAACAACCTGTGCGGTACCGCTATGCACCGGAAGCGCAGGAACTGTTCGTGGAATGGTTGGCCGAGCTTGAGGCGAAGGTGCGCGGCGATGAACTGCATCCCGCTCTCGTTTCGCACTTGAGCAAGTACCGCAAGCTGATGCCGGCGTTGTCGGTTCTGTTCGAGTTGGCGGAATGGGCGGCGGGCAATGGCAGCGCCGATACCGTTTCGCTGGAGCACACAAGGCAGGCCGCGGCGTGTTGTGAGTATCTGGAATCGCACTCGCAGCGGGTTTATTCGTGCGTGGTGACTCCACAACTTCGGGCCGCCCGTGAGTTGGCGGAGAAGATCAGGAAGCGCAAGGTAGGCGGTAGCGGTTCCTTCGCCTGCCGCGAGGTGTACCTGAAAGGGTGGAGCGGCCTGGATACTCCGGAAGCCGTGAAACTGGCGGCGGAGGTCCTTCAGGATGCGGGGTGGGTCCGCGATCTGTCCGGGGAACCGGGGCCCTATGGCGGGCGCCCCTCCAACCGGTTCCAAGTGAATCCGGCGGTGTGGGAATGAGTGCCACGGCGGCCGGCCCGGAAAAGCGGAGCCGGTGGCTGGATTGGAACTCGAAGGTTTGTATCTCGGGGGATTCGGCAGGAGGCGAGCCTACAAAACCATCAAAACCGGGTTTTGTAGGTTTTGTAGGTACCACTTCCCCTGAATCTCCCAAGATTGATGCCGAACCGGCCCCGGCGGTATTGGCCCGGGCATCCTCAGTTCTGAACCGGGGCGGCGTTCGCATCATGCAACTCGACGGCGTTACGACTATCGGCATCTGGAGCGATCTGGACGGGCCCGAGATTCGAAAGGCACTGCGCACTTTCGGATCGGACCAACTTCCTGTGCGATACCTGGATGGCGCCGGCGTACCGGCCCGATACAAACTGCGGCGCGTAGAGGGCGAGCCCGTGCCCCTGGACGTGCTGGCGGAAATGGAACGGCACCCGGACGAGCCCTGGAAAGTCCGGGACCGGATGCTGCAAGAAATGGGCTGGTGCTCGAAAGCCAGTTCTTGGGCGGACGGGAAAGCCGCGGCGCTGAACCGGCTCTTCTTGGAACAAGGCGTCACCAGGCGGTCCGGACGGATTACGGCCGCGACGGTTCTACACGGTGAGCGCAAACGGAACGGGCGGTGACTCTGCCGTTTGAATTCTGGCGGCAATCGCCAAGCCCAAACCTTCAAAACCCCTGCGGGCATCCCGCCCAACCACGATAGGAGGAATTGCTATGAACAGAAAACACTATACCGTCATGACCATCGACGACCATCGCGCCGCCGCGCACGAGTGGTCCACGATCCACCGTTCGGTAGCCGAGTTCGAGAACGCCATCTTGAAAACTCTTAAAGATGGACGCCGGGCCGGCCGATCGGCAGCAGATGTTTGTCGCCGGATTCCGGGCACCGTGAAGGGCATCCATCAAGCCCTCGACAGAATTCAGGCCGGCATGGGAGCACTTCAGTTGCGCACCCTGTCTGGCGATGCGGAATCCGTTGGCTGTTGGATGGAAGGAGCCACCTTGGAATCGGCCGCCATCGTCCCGCAGGCCGCCGGCCTGTGGGCGGTGGACCAGCACATCACGGCGGCGAGGGCATTGGGGCCAGCACAACCCGCGGTACGCCGCTTCCTGGACATCATCCGGCTGCGCAGGCATCTCCCGGTTCGGATTATGGACGACGCGATCCGCGCCCTCCACCTGGTCCAATTCTTGCGCTGTCAGATGGAAGATCTTCAATTCCACTCGTTGACAGGTCGCGGCATCCCTTGGGTGAACTGCTGGCTCGGATCGTTCAACTACTTTGATGGCGCGGCCTTGGAGGTGAACTGAAATATGGATTACAAAGCGATCTACATGGCGAGAGGACGCCGAAGGGATGAGCTGGCCGAGAAGGATTGGGAGGCCAACGACCCGGACGGATTCCAGAAGCTCGAACCCGAGCAGCAGTCCGCCCTGGTGGACTGGATCCTCGCCGTGCTCGTACCTGCCAAGACCGTCTTTCGACGCAATAGCTACGGCATGAAACACGACTTCGATCGCGAGCCGGACGGGTTCTATGTCTACAACGGCGCGTTCAAGGGCGCCATGCTGGCGGCGGGCTTTCTTCCTGTGGATGAGGGCGAGTTGAACTGGCGCTTTCGCGTGAAGCCCGCCAGTGAACTGAGCCTCTGGGAGAAGCACCAGCGGAGGCTGTACGGTCGCGGATGGCTGGTACGGAATCGATGGCGCGAGAAGGGTTACGAGGTCCTCGAAGGGGCGCAAGGGCTGCGAGCGCAGGAGCACAACCGGGCGTGCCGGCAGGAGCATCGTCCTGAGGTCGTGGTGATTCGGACCAGACACTTGGCGCAGATCAGTCTGGACGTGGAGCCGGCGGGCCAGCGTCTCACCCGAGAAGCGGTGGCGGCGATACTGGCGGTGTTCGCGGAATTCGATCCGAAGGGCCGGCACTCATACGTCATCAACGAGCAGGTGGCGGTGATCCGGCGCGTGCCGGTGTATCGCGCCGAAGAAGTGGCGGCGGCATTGGTGAAGGTCGCGCTGGGCTGCCTCGTCGAGGCACAGGGCGATTGCGGTTTGTCACCGACTGGGGAATTTCCCCAGTTGAGACGTTTTCGGTGAAGCGGGGCCAGCGGCTGGATTGAAACCGACGCTCCCCACCTCGGCGGATTCGGCAGGAAGCGTACCTGCAAGACCATCAAAACCGGTTCTGTAGGTTTTGTGGGTGCCACGTCCGAGGGATCGCCCGAGATCCATGCCGGACCTGTCAATTTTGCGGGCGGCGATGCTGCCGTTGAATCTTGGAGGCAATCGCCAAACTCGAACCTACAAAACCTACAAAACCCCTGCCGGCATCCCCGCCCGACCATTCAGGATGGGCTCGCGCCGCTTCGGCGTAATTGCGCCGAGGTTGCCGAGGTTGCCTCAGATCTCCAACCGCGACCGACTTGTGCCAAATATCCCACAAGTTGTAGTTGGCGTCGCCTTCGCCTTCGCCTCCCATCACCACCCAGGAGTCGGTCCCGACGCCGTTCCGACATGGCCGCTTGGGAAACTCCCATGTGACATCAGCGACTGCGGAATTTCCGCAGTGGTCTGGGATCGGCCATGCCGGTCAGGGGCCCCAGGGGCTCCCGAGGAGGTGGGACCAACATCCAGCCAACCCGGAGCCAGACACCGCAACACGCCGTACCACGTTGCCCACGGGTGGCATCCGGCGCGAGACGAGTCATCGCCGGCTCAAATCGTGGGACCTGGAACTCCATTATTTTCAGCCGCTTGGCCTGCTGCGCGAGCAGGTTAGTTACAGTGACTTTTTCAGGTGCGCAGGGCAGGTGCGCGGACAGGTACGCGGCCTTCCTCTTTTTGCCGTTCCCGAACTGCCACCGGACTGCGAGCCGTCGGCCCAGCCTGGTTGTCGAGTGAACGGATTGGATCTCGCCGTAAACCTATGAGCCAGATGAGATTGCACGATTCCCAATGGGTGACCACCTGCGCTGACCACCTGAAAGAAACAGTCTAACTGGCGACTTTCTGGGGCCATCCAACCCGTGAAAAAAAGTGGCGTTTCAGGTCCCGCGTTTCTGTCTGTTGTCGGCGCGCATCAACCGCAATACCCGTTTGTGGTTCACCACAGTGCCGCGGTGTTGCAGTTCTGCCGTCACCCGGCGGTATCCGTAAAAGCGGTTCTCCAGCGCGACTTTTTGAATCAGGTCCCGCAAGGCCACATCGGCCTGGCGCGGTTCGTGTTATGCACAGTGGCGATAGAAACCGCGCGGCTGCCTTGGCGATCTGGCAGGCGTGACTGGCTTCGAAGCCTTTCCGCCGCATCATGCTTCGGATTTCTCCGTAGATGCTGTCTCGCCAGTGCCGGTGTTCTTCTGGCGTGACTCCTTTACAAGCTTGAAGGCTCTTGTCAAAAACTCCAGATCCAACGCTTGTTGGCCGATTTTGCGCTCCAACATCCATGCCGAACGTGCCGAAGATGCAGCCACCAGCGGCGTCCACCGCCGCCGTCACGTCCTGGAACAGCTTTACCCAGAATGGCTTGGCGGTAATAACCCGCGGGTCGAGATTGGGCCCTTGACCGAGCACTTCGACCGAGATGGTGTAGCCCTTAACGTGGCAGCCGCCGCGATTACAGGTGGCATATTCGAGGCCGATACCCTGCACTCCGCGCGGATCGTAGGCAGGGATTTCCTGCTTCTTCACCGTCATCGAGTACTCGGGATGGCCATAAAGCGAAGCGAACCGGAAGGAGCCCAGCGCCAGCTTGTCGCCGATGCCCTCGCGCAGACCGGTCATCCTGGTCAGCTTCACCATGGTTTCGGCGTTGCCGAAGTGAAGGTCGAGGCCGTCCGCGTCCTCCTTGGGAATGAAGCCGTGCTCATACAGATCCATGGCACAGGCGACGGTCGCGCCCATGGAAATGCTGTCAAGTCCAAGCTCGTTGCACAGGTGATTGGCCTTGGTGATCGCTTCCAGGTCGTCGATCCCGCTATCCGCCCCCATGCACCACCCGGCTTCGTATTCCGGGCCTTCCCCTTCGCTGGCGTACTTGGGGTTCTTGATCTTGGTGACGCGCCCGCAACTGATCACACACGAGAAACAGCCTTTGGGGCGCACTAGCAGTGTAGCCTTCAAGGATTCTCCGCCCGTCTTGTCGGCCGCCGGGAAATATCCCTCCCGGAAGTTGTGCGTAGGCAGAGAGCCGATCTGATTCAGGATGTTAACCAGTACCTCAGTGCCATAGGTCCCCAGGCCCTGAGCCACCGGGTTCGCCGCGATCTTTTTGCGCGCCTCCAGCACGGCGGCTTCGAAGGCCTTGGGGGCTGCTAACGCTAACGGAATCGCTCTCGTCCCGACCACGGCCACAGCCTTGAGGTTTTTTGGAGCCCATGACGGCGCCCACACCCGAACGTCCGGCGGCGCGATGCATCTCGTTCATGATGGCGGCGATCAGCACCTGCTTCTCGCCGGCCGGACCGATGCACGCGACACTGGCATCGTCGTCGGTTTCGGCGCGCACAGCCTCAGTCGTGTCCGGCACCCATTTGCCCCAGAGATGCGACGCATCTCGTAGTTCCATGTGGCCGTCCTTGATCCAGAGGTAGACGGGTTTCTCTGCTTTGCCTTCGAATATCAATGCGTCATACCCGGCGTATCTCAACTGCGGCCCCCACACTCCGCCGGAGTTCGATCCCGCGATGGCTCCCGTCAAAGGGCTTTTGGTCACTACGTGATACCGGCCGGCCGAAGGCGCAAAGGTGCCGGAGAAAGGTCCGGGTGCAAAGATCAGCTTGTTCTCCGGCGACAGGGGCTCGATGGTGGCGTCGATCTCGTCGCTGAGAATCTTGACGCCCAGTCCGCGCGCGCCCAGGAACAGGGCGGCGTCCTTGAGATTGGTTCGTTCTTTCTTGATGGCGCCGGTCGTCAGGTTGATTCGGGCAATCGTGCCGCTCCATCCGCTCATGGCTATGCCTCCTGGAATGCTTCCTTGAATCTGGATGCGAACGCCTTTTTCCGCGTCCGCGTCGAGATGTTGTCGTCCACGAATTCGAGCGCATGGCTGGGGCAGTAGGCGACACACGCCGGGTCGCCGCCACAGGTGCGCATTTCAAGATCGATTCCGTGAAGCTGTCGTAGACCGCATTGCCGAACGGGCACGCAATGGTGCACATCCGGCAGCCGATGCATTTGGCTTTCGTATACTCAACCAGGGTGGTTCCGGGTACGCGATGCATGGCCGCGGTCGCTCGATGCCAGTTTCATTTCTGGGTTGGGAGGTGGATTGCGGCGTCCGCCCACCAAACCACGTGCCATTTGTTTTCCCCGCACTGCCGGAGGTGCCCTATGGCACGAAAAGTCGGCCAGATCGTCCGACGCGGCAGTTCTACCTGGCTGGTGCGAGTGTACACCGGCCGCGACTCAGAAACTAAGAGGCGAACCTATTTGAACCAAA
The DNA here is from genome assembly GCA_035314765.1 of Bryobacteraceae bacterium. Classification (GTDB taxonomy): domain Bacteria; phylum Acidobacteriota; class Terriglobia; order Bryobacterales; family Bryobacteraceae; genus DATFZA01. The sequence continues at coordinate 32,596 of DATFZA010000814.1, read as the reverse complement.
CTATCCACGGCGGACTCCGGGAGGCTCAGGCTCACCTGAACAAAATGCTCGGCGAGCGAGACCGTGGGCGAAAGCTCAACTCGTCGAAGCAAACTCTCGATCAATACTTGAACCGCTGGATCGAACTCTGTGCGAAGCCGCGGTTGCGCGCGAAGAGTCTCAAAGACTACGAAGGGCTGCTACGCCGTTACGTGCGCCCTGGACTTGGGCCAAAAGCATTGGCATCTATTTCAGCGTTCGACATTCAGACGCTCTTCGGAGATCTTCTAGCCCGGAGGCTCTCGGCACGTTCGATCCGCTATACCCCCCACGCAGTTTTGTGCTCGGCTTTGAAGCAGGCGGCGCGCTGGAACCTCATCCTGTCGAACCCGGCCGACGCAGTTGATCTGCCCAGACAGGACCGACGACAATTTGGAGTACTAAACGTCGAACAAGCGAGAACATTCGTCAAGGCGATCTCGGGCCATCGCTACCATTCCCTGTTCGCACTCGCCGTGACAACCGGAATGCGGCCCAGTGAATACCTTGGCCTGACATGGAACGACATCGATCTCGACCGTGGAACGGTTAGTGTTTCCCACACGCTTGAATGGCGAAAAGGTGGTTGGCAGTTCGCCGAAACGAAGCGGGCACGAAGCCGCCGCTTGATAAAGCTCCAGGCTTGGGTCGTGGCCCTCTTCCGAAAACAAGCGGAGAGGAACTGGAAGCCCGTGGCGACATCCTGCTGTTTCGTGCCCGACGCTGGGGACCAATCCGCGAGCCGCGTTTCGTGCAGGACTATTTCAAGCCCTTGCTTAGGTCGGCGGAACTGCCGGCGATACGGCTGTACGACCTGCGCCATACGGCCGCAACCATTTCATTGATCGCGGGAGTCTCCCCAACGGTGATCAGTGAACAACTGGGCCATGCCAGCGTGGCGTTCACGCTCGATGTTTATTCTCACGTTCTGCCCCATATGCAGGATGCCGCCGCCGAAAAAGTACAAGCGCTGCTGCTCGAAGTGCTTGAATGACGCCTGAGGTTTGACGGGATGTACGCGCCACTCAGAGTCGCGGCCGGGGGGTGGCGCGTCCACCCAATCGATCAGCAGTGGATGGGAGAAGCGCCACGCCCGTTTTCTCGCTCCTCGCAGGGCGCCCTATGACGACTGAACCCGGATCAGTCCTAACTTCCATAAGTCTCCAAGAATCAGTCTGAATAACCCACTGCAGCCCACTGGAGTGCGCCATTGTTGTGCCACGACGGCGCCGACTCCGGACGCGGCCGTTTTAGAGATGGGCACTCTCGGAGAAGCCAAAGTTTATCCGGAAAAACTCGGTGTGAACACCTTCGCTCTTACCAAACAGCCCACAATCCCTCACGGCGATGCGCTGTGCCGTAAGCGATTCGGCCCGGAACGGCCAACTCCCCTTCCGCGCCCGGCGCCAGGCCACTCCAGAGTTTCAACCGCACCCGCGATGTGTTTGGCGCGCTCGCGGCCCCCGGTGCGCACCTTCCTCGAGGACCGCCCTTTCTATTATCGCGAATCCGCAACGGGAAGAATTGGCTAGGCGTAACGTTCGATCAGCGCACAGTGGCGAGCGTTGGCGCTTTCGGATCCGGAAGTGGTTGGTCCACTCACGGTGACCTGTGGTTCCGACGGTGAGCTTCGTCCGAAACAACGAGTTTCCGCTGAGTTCCCCAGTCTCGGCAGTTCTGTCGCCAACGGACACCTCACGCTGGCACACTGAACTGCCTGACGAGGGGCGTGGCTGGTGAGACGAAGACGTACGAATTCGAGAAGAATGCGACCCGGCCGGTCCACTGCCCCGATGCCGTATCGATTTCGCTCAGCTCAATCTCCTGGAGCCCGAGATTTGTCACTTCGCCGGTCACCTCCGATATCTGAACCTGGTCACCAATCCGTACGTTAAATCTCCGAACGATCAGCAGGTAGCCGCCGATTGCCAGAAGCACATCGTGAAGGCCCACCGCCAGGCCGGCGGATAGAAGTCCGAGGAATGTCGCCAATGAACTCAGATCGAACGCAAAAGTGTACAGAACCAGGACAAGGATGATCAGCTACAACAAAACCCGGCTGCCAAGCAGCCACATCTGGCGCCTGTGGCCCTCGTGCACATGCCGGTTCGCGAGCCTGCGCACCACAACGCTGGTTGCCAGCAGCATTGTAATGGCCACCCCCAAAACAATCAGATGCCTGATCAGCGCCTTCCAGGTAGCCAGATCTTCCTTTTGAATTTCAGAACGCCGCTCGGCGAGGTGTGACCTGTATAGGTTCGGGAGCATCTGCTGCTTGCTCAGGGCGGCGATGGGGAACGACGCCGTTCTTACTGCCGCGAGCAGATGAGTCAGCCGCGATTGCTCCCGCTCCAGGAACGTCAAGAGCTGTTTCCGAAACGGCTCCGTAAGAGGAGTTCGCACGCTCTGGAGAGATTTGGTTAATTAATGTATCCGTTCGCTCGATCATTTCCGCAATAATCTGCTCCTTGCGCGCCAGCATGGACGCCCGGGAGATCATTCCCATAATGCCGTGAGATGCACGCGAAGCTTCGGCGGGGAAATTCGAGGTCTGTGAAGGAGGAGCCGCCTCGGATACTCCGGAACCGTCCGCTCCAGGTTTTCGACCAGTACCGCCATATTGGTGACGCCATCCGCTTCGGCACTGGCGGTTCGAACAAAACCAATCAGCTCATCGTAATTTGCTGACATCGCCTTCAGCAGTTCAATGCGGCTTTGAAACGCAGCCATTTGAGTATGCAGCTTCTTCGAATCAGCAGGACTAGCCGTGGGCGTTACTTGTGTGACCGATTTCAGTTGATCGACAGCCTCTTTGGTGTTTGCATCCAGCTTCGCTCTCTCCGCCATCAAATCACGCAAGTCACTACGGGCGGCGGATTCCGGGTGGTCCGCCGAATTCTGCTGCCCTTCGATGGCCGCGACGGCTTTGCCGAATTCAAACGATAGCCGCACGATTTCCACAGCGATGGACCGGTTGCTCTCCAGAAATAACGAGTCGCCCGGCTCCGTCCCGATTCGCTGGGCGGTAGGGAGGTGGCGATACCAGTCGATCGTATCGGCGATGAACGTCAGCACTTGCTGTTCGAAAGCCACCTGGTTTGGCAGGCGGGCAGTGGAATCGTCCGCCAGAACGGCCGATGCGAAGAGCACGGTGACGATCAATCTACAAGTTCGATACATCGCTGCTCACCAATCGATTCCCAGCGCTCCCGATCGGCGGACCTTTCCAGCCGCGCCGCCCAGGGATCCCACCAAACGGCCGGCGTTCCGGCACTCACCTTCGGTTCGCAGCAGGCGCTCACCTTGTATAGCTCCCTCCGCACCGCAGCATCGAAGGAGTGGGCCGTCCGCAACAGCTCCGGCGGACTTTCCGGACCAGTCACCGGATTGCGCCTCAGGAAGCCTTCGTAGGCCCCCACGTTGTTTCGACTATTCCGCGGACTCGCATCCATGGTCAGCAGATCCGGGGCAACTGCTCCGCAAACGGGACGTCAAGAATGCGCGAGCCGCCGACCTCGGTCTTCACGAGCACCATGCCTGCGTGTTCTGCCACAATCCGCCCAATGCGGCAAGCGTCGCGGCCTTCAGGAATCCTCCGCATGGCCTGCAGCACCGCGTCGGCGCTCGATTCCGCGACCATCGCCACCAGCCGTCCTTCGTTAGCGACGAACAAAGGGTCCATCCCGAGGATCTCGCAAGCGGCCTTCACCTCCTCGCGTACAGGCACGGCGCTTGCTTCCAATTCGACGCCGACCGAGGAGGAGGCGGCAATCTCGCACAGCGAGGTGCCCAGACCGCCGCGGGTCGGATCGCGCAGCACGTGAACATCGCCCGCCGCGATCATGGCTTCGACGAGCGCATGCAGCGGAGCGGTATCGGATTGCAGGCTGCCGGTGAAGTCAATGCCCTCGCGCGTGGACCAGATCGTGATGCCATGATCGCCGATGGGGCCGCTGACGATCACCACGTCGCCGGGCCTGGCGTTCGAGGCGGAGATCGAAGTCCCATCGGGAACCAACCCGACGCCGGCGGTTGTAATAAAAAGCTTATCGGCGCAACCGCGATTGACCACCTTCGTGTCGCCGGTCACGATCGCCACACCAGCGTCTGCGGCGGCCTGCGCCATGGAGTGCACCACCCGCTCCAGGTCCTCTAGGGGAAGCCCCTCCTCAATAATGAAGGCGGCTGTCAGATACAGGGGGCGGGCGCCGCTCATGGCCAGGTCGTTAACGGTTCCGTTGACCGCCAGACGTCCGATGTCGCCGCCCGGAAAGAAGAGAGGTGTCACCACGTAGGCATCCGTGGTCATGGCGATCCGCCCGGGCGCGACCTCTAACACCGCCTGGTCGTCCAGCTTGCGCAGCGCCGGGTTGTCGAACGCCGGCAGGAAGAGCTCGCGCACCAGTTGCGCCGTGAGCCGGCCACCGCTTCCGTGGCCGAGCACGATTGCCTTGTGCTGAGTAACGGGTACGGGACACGTGAGCGTGAATGAAAGTGACATCAGACCTTCCCCATCGCGGACGGCAGCGCCACCAGATGCCGTCCATAGTTGTAGTAAGCGGCGCAAGCTCCTTCGGCCGATACCATGGTGGCCCCCAGGGGGTTCTGCGGTGTGCATTCCTTGCCGAACGCAGGGCAATCGTGCGGCTTTTTCAGGCCCGTCAACACCTGCCCGCTGATGCAGATCGCCGGCTCCGGCGCGTGGATCGGTCCCAGTTGGAAAATCTGCTCGGCGTCGTAATCGCGAAACTCGTCCTTCAAGCGATAGCCACTCCGCGGGATAATGCCGATTCCACGCCAGGCGCGGTCGCAAACCTCGAACACGCGATCAATCATCTTCTGAGCGTCCGTATTTCCGTCGGCGTCCACGGCGCGCACGTACTGATTTTCAACTTCCGCGCGGCCTTGTTCGAGCTGGCGCACCGCCATAAGCGTTCCTTCGAGCAGGTCGATCGGCTCAAAGCCCGTGATGACGATCGGCGTCCCGTAGCGCGGCGGAATGGGTTCGTATTCCCGATAGCCCATGACCGCGCACACATGTCCCGGCCCCAGGAATGCCTGCACTCGGTTGTCGGGCGATTCCAGAATGCCGGTCATCGCCGGAGGGACGAGGACGTGAGACACGAGTACCGAAAAGTTCCGGATCCCTTGCTGTCTGGCTTGCCACACCGCCATGGCATTCGCCGGCGCCGTAGTCTCAAAACCGATTGCAAAAAAGACGACCTTCCTGGCAGGGTTGGAGCTGGCGATTTTGAGGCAGTCCAGCGGCGAATAGACGATCCGAACATCGGCCCCGCCGGCCTTCACCTGAAAGAGGTCGCCGGTCGACCCGGGGACACGCAGCATGTCACCGAAAGAACAGAAGATGACCTCCGGCCGCCGTGCGATGGCGTGAGCGCGGTCGATCATTTCGAGCGGCGTAACGCAAACCGGGCAGCCGGGTCCGTGAACCAGTTCCACCTCTTTTGGCAGCAAGTAGTCGATTCCGTACTTGACAATGGAGTGCGTCTGCCCGCCGCAGACCTCCATAATGGCCCACGGCCTCGTGACCGCGCGCCGGATTTCTGCGGCGAGTTTTTCGGCCATCTTCTGATCGCGGTACTCGTCCACATACTTCATGTCGTTTTGTCCCGCGGCTGCTCCGGCCCGGCGATCTCGTCCAATTGATCCATCTCGGCCAGATATTGGTACGTTCGCGCAGCTTCCTCCGCATCGACCTTGCTGATGGCAAATCCGACGTGCACCATGACGTAATCGCCAATCTGTGGGTCGGGAATGTACTCGAGGCAAGCTTCGCGGGTGATTCCGCCGTAGTCGATGCGGCCCATGCGCATGCAGGACCGCTCCTCAAGAGCGACGATTTTGCCGGGAATCGCGAGACACATGTTCGTTCACCTCATACCGCAGTTTCGGCCTGATCCCACCAAATGCCTGGCCGCCTGGCATTCACCCTCGGCGCGCCCCAGACTTTAAGCCTGTGAACTTCCCTCAGCACGGCATCAATGACGTGAGGAACGCACTGCCGGACGAGCTGGGGTGTGCCAGCTGCCAGCATGCTGGCAGGCCAGGGTAGCCCACGTGACCCGGCCCCCGAGCAGGAGCCCGCTTGCTGCCGCAATCGCGCGAAGAATTGAACTCCGAGGATGGAAGTTCCACCCTAAGGTTACTCCTGTTCCCAGTAGGTAACAGCGTGGCCTTTTTGACATACGAAGCGCACGCCGCCATCTTGCGAGATGACGATCACAACCGAGCCAGGCACCGCGCCCGCCAGCCGATATGCCGAGCGGTGCCGCGCCCCGACGTTCCCGGTGTTTTCTTCACATACCTGCTCGGCTTCAAGGTCCAGTGCCCGGGCGACGCTCCTGATGGCGGGGAGCCTCCCGGAAATCATCCCGCCGAAGCCCAGGTATTCGTGGTGTGTGCTCATGACCACGGCGCCATCCGTCGCGGCCTGCCCAGCAATCATGCAGGCAAAATCGAATAGGCCTTCATCGAGCGTTGCAATCTTGTCGTCCGTCGTCTTCTCGAACTCTCGCCAGCCAATTGGCCCCGCGTCGCCGGCCGCGCCGTAGAGCTGGGCAAGGCGGTTGAGAATATCGACTATCAGATCCGAGAACGAGCGCCGGGACGCGCCCTCCGCGAACGGATATTTGAGATCGATGTAGGCATCATCGTCGGAGGTTCTGCCGACATACTCGGGTGGGAGAAACACAATCGTTCCTCCGTGGCGCGAGTCGCGGAGAACGGAGATCACGCGCTTCGTCATACGCTCGGCAATCCGGCGCGGGAGCGTCGCGTCGAGTGTTGCCCACCGTTCGCCGCCGAACTCAGTCGCGCGGCCCCGAGCGGCGGCGTGCCGCTGCATCAGTTCCGCCCTGAATCCGGCGAACTCGCTCGGCAGCCATTTCGATTCGAAGAGGTCTACCCGCGCCCCTGAGATCTTCCCACCACGCAGCTTTCCGAGGAACTCGTTCCCTTTGTACGCGTATATCGCCGCAGGCGCGTCGACGTGGACGACCGGCACGGGAGGCAGTGAACCCCCAGCCCGCCTGCCACCCTGAATATTGCGCAGCCAGCGCGTGCCCGAATTGATTAGACCCCATATCCGCGGACCCAGGGCTTCGGCCCGCACGCCGATTAGCGTGCGTGTCGGATCCGCCGCCACTGAAAGCCGTCTGAGTCCGTCCGGGTCGAAGGGAAGCGAGCTCGTAAAATCAAGACGCTCGACTCCGTCTGGAGGCCGCCCGTCCACGGGGAACATCGAAGGTGCTGCAAGGATGGCGCGGAACGTCACCGGGGCCTTTTCCTCGCGCAGCATGCTTGCGTGATAGCACACTGAGAAAAACTCTTCCAGGGATGCTGCTTCAGGCAAGAGGTCGAGTGCGACAGGTCCTACCGATACGTCCGTCCATCTTGCTCGAACAAATCGGGCCAGGTCCTCAGGGTATAGATACGCGGCGGATGCGTTAGCGGCCCCGCTCGCCAAGGACTGCTCTCCTTCGATCATCGCGTGCCCTCCGGTTCATGAAAATAATCGGACCGGTCCTCCCTCCTGCAGCGGAGGCGGTTTTGTCTGACGGTGACGAATCTCATACCGCAGTTTCGGCCTGATCCCACCAAATGCCTGGCCGCCTGGCATTCACCCTCTGCGCGCCCCAGAGTTTAAGCCTGTGAACTTCCCTCAGCACGGAATCAATGACGTGAGGAACGCACTGCCGGACGGGCGGCGAAAGGGCCGATCCAGCGACGAACCGGCTGCCCTGAATGCCAATCAGTACCAGATCATCCGGCATCTTTCCCATCAACTCCAACTGAGAGAGCGATTCCCTCAGCGCGGGGGAATGAGGATCGATGCGGGCCCGCGGCGGAATCCTCAGGATTTCCTTTTTACGGAACAGGCGGATATCTCCCGGCACCCCACCGAAATTTGCAGAATCGATGAGAATCACCGCATCCAAGCCATCAAGGTGCATGGGCAAGTCCAGCGCGGGTGTTCCGAGATCCGCGAGTTCCACACCTTCGCCAAACTCATATCGGGCCTCGAGCAGTTTGATGACAAATGGTCCGACTCCATCATCTCCGAGCAGCACATTCCCGATTCCAGCGATCAGCAGCTTTCTCATAGGATCTTCACCGTCGCAATTTCCCGGCCATCCGGATCGAAGGTGTGACACGCGCACGCCATACAGGGGTCAAATGAATGCACGGTGCGCAGCAGTTCGAGCGGCCGCTCCGGATCAGCTACCGGGTTGCGCATGAGCGACGCCTCATAAGGCCCGACGTTGCCCTGCGCGTCGCGCGGGCTCGCGTTCCACGTGGTGGGGACCACCGCCTGGTAGTTGGCGAGCTTCCCGTCCCTGACCACGACCCAGTGCGAAAGCGTGCCGCGCGGCGCTTCGTGCGTTCCGACCCCCTCGACCTCGCCCTTGGGGAATTGCGGCGGGTTGTGCGTGGCCACATCGCCATTCAGTATGTTATTGGTCAGCAACTCGCAATGCTTCACCGCGAGGTCGGCCAGCATAGCCGAGCGGATAGCGCGTGCCGCATAGCGGCCCATCGTGGATTCCAGTTTGTCGACCGTGACCTTACGCTTGGCCACCGCGGAGACGCGGGCGATCGCCTCATCCGTCCACTTCCGCGTGAGCGGATGCCCCTGAGCGTATCCCACCAAAACGTTGGCGAGCGGCCCCACCTCCATCGGGCGCCCGTCGTAGCGCGGCGCCTTCACCCAGGTGTACTTGCCGTTGTCCTGGAAATCGGTGTAATCCGGTTGCGTCTTGCCCTTCCACGGATGGAGGGCGCCGCCCTTGTACCAGGCGCGCGTCGCGTCTTCCGTTACAGCCCGACGGAAGTCCGGATCGGCCGCAGTCTCAAACTTCTTCGCGGCATTCAAATCTCCGGAGAGAATAACACCTCCGGGGAGATCGAAGCCGGATCCGTTCGGAAGGTCCGGGACCGCAAGGTAATTTCTCGCACCGCCGCCGACATCGAACCACTCCGGGTACATTCCGGCAATCGCGCACACGTCCGGGAAGTAGACCTCATGAACGAACGGAATGACCTCGTCGATGAGGGAGCGGATCATGGTGAGCCGGTCCATCGTGAGCGTGCCCAGGCTGTCCAGATCGATGGCATTGGCGACGCCGCCCACTGTCAGGTTCTGGATATGCGGCGTCTTCCCGCCGAGGATTGCGACCACCTGGTTCGACTTGCGCTGAAATTCCAGCGCCTGCAGATAATGAGTGAAGCCGAGCAGGTTAACCTCCGGCGGCAGGTGCATGGCCGGATGGCCCCAATAGCCGTTGGCGAAGATTCCAAGCTGCCCGCTGGCGGCGAGAGCTTTTACTTTGTCCTGAGCCGACTTGAATTCCTGGGGCGAGTTTCGGGTCCACGAGGACAGGCTCTGCGCCAGGGAGGCGGTCTTAACGGGATCGGCCTTGGGGATCTGCATCACATCGATCCAATCCAGCGCCGAAAGATGGTAGAAGTGCACAATGTGGTCGTGGAGCGCGTGAAGGATCAGAATGAGATTGCGAATGTATTGCGCGTTCGGCGGTATTGGCAGCTTCAGGGCGTCTTCGACGGCGCGCACGCTGGCCAGCGCGTGAACGGTGGTGCATACGCCGCAAAAGCGCTGCGCGAACAGCCATGCCTCGCGCGGGTCGCGGCCAATCAGGATGTTCTCGATGCCGCGCCACATGGTGCAGGATGCCCACGCCTTGGAGACAAGGCCGCCGTCTACCTCGGCGTCTATGCGTAGATGGCCTTCAATCCGCGAGATTGGATCGATTTTTATGCGAGAAGTCATGAGTCTTGAGGCTCCAATTCTGGTGGACCGCTCCTGCATATTCCTGCAGGTCATGCCAAGCCGTAACCGGTGCCGGCAAAATCGGCAAGTACTTTACCGCGACGATAAAAGTCGCAAGCGCGAAGCAGACGGCGCCGGCGCCGATGAGGGCTTCGATTGCGGACGGGAAATACATCGCTCCCGGCCGGGCAGCAAAGGCAAAGCTGGTTGGATCGAACCGGTAAAGCATTCCACCCACGGCAATCAGCACGTCGGCCAGGAATAAGCGGCTCGGAACCCGCCAATGGCTACCCGCAAGTAGATAGACGGAGGGAACAACCAGTAGCAGAGTTTCCAGCCAAAACAACAGGCTGAAACGGTCGAATGCGAACGCTGCGCCGATCTGGCCGCGCGCGAGTATGTCCAGAAAACGGAAAATGTTCCAACTCAGAACCAGCCAGCACATGATGCGCGCCAGTTCCCCGAGAATCGACGTGTCCAAGGGGCGCTTCCAGGAAAGGCAAGACACCATCAGCACCCCGAGCACGCAGGAGTAGCCGAGAAATGCCGCGGCCCAGACGTACAGAAGCGGCAAGAACGGCGTCTGCCAGAGGACATGAACGCGCGGTCCTGCAAGCAACATCAGAGCGCCGAGCGACGATTGGTGCATCATCGGTAGCGCGTAAGCCAGGGCAATTACATAAGGGTAAGTCACGCGAGTCACGGGCACCACGTACTTCATCAGGATCGGCCGAAACTTTGGCCACGTGTAGAACCAGCGCTCGAAAAGGGGCGGGGTGTTCTCCAGGAATAGCGGGAAACATGCATAAAGCGGCATGCAGAAGCACACTTCCAACAATGGCGAATGGCCGTTCCATCTCCATGGCATCAGCACCTGGTAGAAGTTCCACGGCCGTCCGACGTCAACGCCGAGCGCGATCAGGCCGCTAAAGTAAGCCACGAAGCTGGTGAGGACCGCCGTCCGCATTACCGAGTGCAGCTTCCTGCGAAAGAAGATCCACGCCGCGATGCCGATCGAGAATCCGCCGGATCCCAGACCAGTCAGGACCATGGTGTTGAAGGTTTTCCAAATTCCCCATGCGTAGATATCGTTCAGGCCGCTGACACGGCCCAAACCGGTCAGCTCGCGATAGATGCTCAGCACGATCGCCAACCCACCCATCGCACAAAGGAATATGAAAAACGGCGTGATCTTGGCTATGGCGTAGACGGGCACGCCCCGCTGCCAGCGAACAATAATGTGGTTCTTCACAGTTGCGGCCTCAATCCCGTTCGCCTTTCTTCTTCCACCATCTCTTTGCGGTGATCGATCCAGTTCTTCTTCATCAAGCTGGCCAACCCAGCGTAGAGCAGTAGCGGCACGGCAAGGAACTTGTAGACGCGCTTCTGCCATTTCAACCTGGCGGGAATCGGCTCAGTCCCCAGGTTGGGCAGACCCAGGTCCTCGAACGGCACATGCGAGAGATACAGCACCTGTGTCCCGCCCGCCTCGTGTTGGCCATATACTCGGTTCTCAAAGTACTTGTCGGGCGACTGTGCAATCCGGTCCTTGGCCTCGGTCAGCAGACCTTCCCTCGGGCCGAAGATCACCGCATGCGTCGGACATACCGACGTGCAAGCCGGTTCGTACCCTTTGGCAAGCCGCGGCCGGCAGAGCTCGCATTTCACGATTTTCGGGTTGATCCTGTCCCACTCGAACTTCGGCACATGGTACGGACAGGCGATCTCGCAATAACGGCATCCGATGCAGCGCGAAGGCTCCCAGGCAACCAGGCCGTTGCCGTCGTTCTTCCAGAGCGCTTTGAAGGGGCAAGCAGCGACGCAAGCCGGATCCAGGCAGTGCATGCACTGCTGTTTCACGAACGAGTCCGGGCTGTTGTCAGTGGGTTTGTAGAGCTTGATGATGTTCTTGGTGAACGCATTCAGATCTTCGGGCGCCTGATGCAGACCATCGAGCGAGACGTCCCTCGGAAGGTCGTTTGCCTCCGCGCACGCGACCACACACGCCTTACAGCCGATGCACAAGGTCGCATCGTAGAGCATCCCTACCGGCGCCTTCGGCTGAGAAGGCGACTCCTCGGCAGCCTGCGCCGCGGGAAGGGCCAACGCTGCCGCGACCGGAACGCATCGCGAAACGACGCCTAGCAGTGCTTCCCGGCGGGTCAGTTCCATTTACCGGCCCTCCGCATTCGGGTTGTCTTTTTGCGAGCTTGGGAGGCTGGCTTTGATGATCGCGGCTGTCTCTTCTTCGCTTCGGAACCGTCTCGCCGCAACCCACGCAGCCCCGCCGAGGGCCCCGCCAATCATGCTCACGACCGCCACGCCTGGCGCGGAAATCGAGGCGGTCGTGGTGTGGACCGGAGGGTAGGTGTCGGGCGGTGTGGCCGCGTGGATGGGAACCTCTTCGAAGAGCGGCACCCGGAAAGCCAGATGCTTCTCGGTGCAGCCAATACACGGCGCGCCGATGCCAATTGGCCACACGTCGGGAATCTCATTGAAATGCCGTGTCGAACATCCGGCGTGCGTGTCCGGTCCTTTGCAGCCGAGCTTGTAAAGGCACCAGCCATGGCGATGTCCCTCGTCGCCGTACTGATGAACGAATCGCCCAGCATCGAAATGGGCGCGCCGCGGGCAGTGATCGTGAATCACACGGTCATAAGCGAACTTCGGCCGGTGCTGATCGTCCAGTTCGGGCAGCGTTCCCTTGCGGGCAAACTGAAAGACAACCCCGAGTAACGTGTAGGGATTGGGCGGACAGCCGGGCAGATTGACGACCGGCTTGTTCCTGATGATCTCGTCTACTCCCACCGCGCCGGTCGGATTGGGGTCAGCCGACGGAATTCCGCCCCACGACGCGCACGACCCGATCGCGATAATCGCTCCGGCCTGGGCGGCGACATCTTTCAAGACGTTGAGGGCCGGCTTGCCTGCCAGCTTCATATAGATGCCCTGATCCCGGGTGGGGATCGAGCCTTCCACCACCAGCACGAACTTGCCTGCGTTGTTTTTGACGGCCTGGCTCAGCGCAGCTTCCGCCTGATGTCCGCACGCGGCCATGAGGGTCTCGTGATAATCGAGCGAGATTACATGCAGAATCAAGTCAGCCAAGTCCGGTTTGGACGTGCGCAAAAGCGTTTCCGAGCACCCGGTGCAGTCTTGAAAATGGAGCCAGATCACGGATGGCCGCCGCACCTGGCCGATTTCCCGCGCGACCTCGGCAGCAGTTGCCTTCTCGGTAATCGCGAGACCCCAAGGGGCGGCAACCATCAGTTGCGTGCAGAACTGGAGAAAATCGCGCCGGGGAACTCCACAGCGTTTCAAGTGGGCGGCGACAGTTGGTTTCGACTTCCCCGACCAGATCATATATTTATTCCTCACTGCAATACGGTTGTCTCGCGAGCGGCTAGGAACGCAATCCAATCAAACCAGGGGATCAGGCCCGCACCGGATCGGCATGAGAGCGCAAACGTCCTCAGTCCTTGATTCAAGGCCTCAACGCCCCGCCTGAAGTAGTCGACGTTGAAAGTTACATAGGGCAGCAGGTCGATCTTATTGATCACGAGGGCCTCCGCGCCGCTATACATTCTCGGGTACTTGTACGGCTTATCGTCGCCTTCCGGCGTCGAAGCGATGAGCACGCTCAAATGCGTGCCCAGTTGCCAGGCCGCGGGGCAAACCAGATTGCCGATGTTCTCGACAAACAGGAGGTCGATCTCCCGCAACGGCAAGCAAGCGATCGCGTCCCGTATCATGCCCGCGTCGAGATGGCATCTGTCGGCGGTATTCAGATGCACCGCGACAGCGCCCGCCCTCTCGGCGCGTTCGGCGTCCATCACCGCCGGGCTTGTGTCGCTGTTGATCATGCCGATGCGTATTTGGCCCTTAAGTTCCTCGATGGTCCTCTCGATCAGCGAAGTCTTGCCTGCGCCCGGAGAGGCCATCAGGTTTACCGCCACCACCCCGGCGGAATCCAACGCCGCGCGGTTCTGTAGGGCGATTTCGCGGTTCGCGTTCAGCGCATTCTGAGCAACATGAATCGTCTTGACGGTCATTTCAACCTGCACCGGTCTCTACCTCAATCGACTCCACGTAGCATTCCGGGGCGTCGACGGGCTTCACCCATTGGCTGCCACACTCGGGACATCGGCAGACTTCTCGGCCGCCCGCGAAGCTCTTCGAGCATGCCAGACACAGCCACTCCCCAGGGACATGGACAAACTCGATCTGCGCGCCGGAGGCTTCCGAAGTCCCGCAGACTTCATCCCAAAACATCGCCAGGGCATCCTCGAGATACCTCGAAGATTTGGCGATTGCCACCCGAACCGAGAGAATGCGCGATGCGCCCGCCGAGCGGGCGTGACTCAGCGCAATCTCGCGGATCCCCTCCACTACACCCAGTTCGTGCATGCGATCACTCCCGCCACGCCTGGCGGATTTCCCAGGCGACATCTGCGCCGGCCGTCCCTTCGGTGATGGCTAGACCCCACGGCGCCGCTACCGTCGGTCGGGTGCGGAACGGTAGAATGCCCCTGGCGGGCATTTTCGTAAACAGCTCCGCTCCGCACATAGCAAAGCAATTCGACGACCACTTTGATCCACTCACTTCCGCAATCGGACATGTGGACTCAGCCGTTTTCACTTGAAAGATCGGGCATTAACAGCTTCCCAGAGATATGGAGGAGTGGATTCCGTCCCTTTGCCCGCGCCACTCGGGCGCTATCGGTCAGCCTGGTTCCCTCACTGCGAATGAACGCTGACCTGCCCTCTTCGGCACGCGCCGAGGCGTCATCGGCACGTGACATGGCAGTTGACAAGCGCACGCTCCAGAGAATCGCAGGCAGCCAACAAGATCGTCTTATGACGTATCGCCTTATCGGGAAATCACGCCAGGCGGCGTGCCCGGCATGACGGTTGCATCTCCGTCAAGCTGAACCAGGCCCAGGAAGGAGCAACGTGAAAGGGTTCTATGTCCAAGACAATTCTCATCGTCGACGATCATGCTGCAAACAGGGAATTGATACGGGAGGCAATTGCCGACTTCGAATGCGAGATCCGAGAGGCATCCGCCGCGCACTCGAGAGAGCCGGCATTCGCGTGGTCGAACGAATTCCCTGTGAGGTTGACGCTCCGCCCTTTGCGCGGCATTACCTGGAAACGAAGAGGGAAAGGTGCAGCCACCTCTTAGCATCGACATTGGCGAACATTCCCGAGGTTGCATGAGATGCCAGTACAGACGCCATTCATCGACATAGAAACAGCCGTGCGAGAAATGCGAGTGGGGCGGATGGTAGTCCTGGTGGACGACGCCGATCGCGAAAACGAAGGCGACCTGACGCTCGCAGCCGAGAAGGTAACGCCCGAAGCCATCAACTTTATGGCGACTTACGGCCGTGGGCTTATATGCCTCGCGATGCCGGGGGAACGAGCCGATTCCCTCGAACTTGGACCGATGACGGCGCGGAACACGTCTCAATACGGAACGGCATTCACCGAGTCCATCGATGCGATGGGACGGGGAGTCACCACCGGCATTTCAGCATTCGATCGCGCCCAGACGATTCTCGCCGCCATCGATCCGCTGACTCGCCCGCAGGACCTGGCCCGGCCGGGACACATTTTCCCTTTACGTGCGAGAAAAGGCGGAGTGCTGGTGCGCGCCGGTCAAACCGAAGCCTCAGTGGACTTGGCCCGCCTGGCAGGTCTCACCCCGGCAGCGGTGATCTGCGAAATCATGAACCAGGACGGCACGATGGCCAGGGTGCCCGAACTGATCCACTTCTGCGGTTTGCATGACTTGAAGATGCTCACCGTGGCCGAGCTGGTCCGATATCGGATGGCGCATGAACGCTGCGTCGAGCGCGTTGGAGAGGCGCTGGTTCCCACGGATCGCGGCACATTCCGCATGCTGGCGTACAGGTCCGAAATCGATGGTGAATCCCATCTTGCGATGGTCCTCGGTAATACCGAGGATGGCGGCCAACCCGCACTTGTGCGGATGCATAAGTCCTGCATCTCCGGCGACGTTTTCGGCGCAAACACCTGCGAGTGTTCCGTCAACCTTCGGCGTTCGCTGGACCGCATAGCGGCGGAGGGCACTGGCGTGGTCGTTTACCTCCACCGGAATGCAACCGGCGCCGCGGGCTTGCTGGGGCTGCATCCGGATCCGAAAAGCATTTCGCAACTGGACCGCGATCGTCAAGTCCAACGTGAGATCGGAGTGGGTGCACAGATTCTGCGCGATTTGAACCTGCGCCGAATCCGGCTACTCACGAACCACCCCCGCCCGGTAGCGGCTCTCGAAGGCTATGGCATTGAAATCGCACAGCATGTTCCCATTGGCGAGGGTCAATTCACGTTCGGAGAGACATGGCGTGAAAGGCGCCTGACTCGTGACAAAAGCTGGTACTAGACGTTTTGGTTACATCGGAATCGCGGGCACCGGCAGGGTCGCAAAGGCGCTGGGACGGTTCCTCATCGAACGCGGCCAGCCCGTGATGGCGATTGGGGGCCGGAATCCGGAACGAACGGCCCAAGCCGCGAGTTTCCTCAACCCGTGCACCACGCCTGTAAAGATTCAAGACCTCCCCTCCATTGCCTCCCACATTCTGATCGCTGTCTCGGATGCGGCCGTCGAGCCAGTCGCCGGGCTCCTGGCTCGATCCGGATTCCGTCACGGCATTGCGCTGCACACGTGCGGTGCGAAAGGCCCCGAGCTTCTGAACGTTCTTGCCAGGCGCGGCGTGCACTGCGGCTCCTTGCATCCCATGCAGTCATTCGCCACACCGGAACAAGGCCTGACCAGTCTGCCCGGGTCGTTTTTCGCGATCGATGGAGACTCCGCGGCGCTCCAGTGGGCTTCCGTGCTCGTTTGGCTTCTGCGTGGCCGAAGTATCCGGGTTTCTCCCGAAAATCGATGCTTGTATCACGCAGCCAGCGTGATGGCAGGCAACTATGTCGCAGCTCTTGTGCATTCGGCCGTGGAACTGTTGCAGGCGGCCGGCATCGAGAACCTGACGGCGCTGAATGCCTTGGCGCCTCTCGTTCGCACCTCGGTGGAGAACTGTTTTCAAGTGGGACCGATTAAGGCCTTAACCGGTCCGATTCAAAGAGGCGATCTCGCGACTGTGATCACTCATCTGAACGAGTTGAAAAAGCAGCCGGGTGCGGTGGAAAGCCTGTATTGCTCAGCGGGACGGCTGGCGGCCGAAATGGCTAGGCGGCGTGGATTGCCGGAGTCGGAAGCAGCACAAATAGAGGGAATTCTTTTAGCGCAATGAATGTCATGCCGAAGAAGATTCGGGTGCCCGACCTCGCATCTATGAAACAGCGAGGTCAACGCATCGTCATGCTCACCGCCTACGACGCCACCATGGCCCGGCTGTTTGATCAGGCAAATGTGGACATCTTGCTGGTTGGCGACTCACTTGGGCACGTGATTTTGGGACTGAACACCACGATTCACGTCACTCTCGATGCCGTGATTCACCATACTCGGGCAGTGACACGGGGCGCGAGCCGCGCGCTCGTAGTGGCCGACATGCCCTTTCTCACGTACCAGGTTTCGGCGGAACAAGCGATGCGCAATGCGGCGAAGCTTTTTCAGGAAGGCGGCGCCGCGGCGGTCAAGATCGAGGGAGGATCGGCGGTCGCCGAAACGGTGCGCCGGCTCACCGCGGCCGGTCTGCCTGTGATGGGTCATGTCGGCTTGACGCCCCAGCACGTGCATCGGCTGGGCGGAATGCGGCGTCAGGCGCGCGACGAGCAAGCAGCGCAGGAACTGCTTCGCGACGCAATGGCCCTGGAAGAGGCAGGAGCATTCGCAATTGTCCTCGAGGCGATTCCGGACAGCGTGGCAGAGGCCGTGACCGCGCGACTTTGTATTCCGACAATTGGCATAGGAGCGGGACCGCATTGCGACGGTCAGGTGCTGGTCAGCTACGATCTCCTGGGGCTCTATGAAGCTGGGGTCCCGCCGTTTGTCAAGCAATATGCCCGCCTCGGAGACGATATTCTGCGGGCGACCAGAACTTACGCGGACGAAGTGCGCCGCGGCCTATACCCGGAAGTGTCCGAGTCCCATCCGGAAAAGCCGCCGGCCGCCGCGATAATATGACCACGATTATTCGCCGTATCGCTGAATGGAACACTGTGGCCGCGGGCCTCCCGGCGGGCCACGTATTGGGATTGGTGCCCACGATGGGGGCACTTCACGACGGCCACGGCGCTCTACTGGAGGAAGCGCGCCGTCGATGCTCGGTGGTGGCCGCCAGTATTTTCGTGAATCCCCTCCAGTTCAATCAGGCAAGCGATTTCGACCTTTATCCGAGAACTCTCGCTGAAGACCTCGCATTCTGCGAAGCCAGAGGCGTGGACTATGTATTCGCGCCTTCTGTCAGCGACCTGTATCCGCATCCGCAGCATGTCTTCGTGGAAGTCGAGGGACTTTCGGAACACCTGTGCGGCCGGTATCGCCCCGGACACTTTCGTGGTGTAGCGACGGTGGTCTTGAAGCTCTTCCATATCCTACGGCCTGCTTATGCGTTTTTCGGCGAAAAAGACTACCAGCAGTTGGCAATTGTGCGGCGGCTCGTGCGTGATCTCAACATGGCGCTCGAAGTGGTGGGCGTGCCTACCATGCGGGAAGCTGATGGACTGGCGATGAGTTCCCGAAACCGGCGTTTAAACCAGAGGGAGCGTTCGCTCGCTGCCCGCTTATACGGCGCATTGATCGTAGCCCGGGATGCGATCGTCTGCGGAGAGACGAGCCCGGCTGCCGTTAAACGCCAAGCGGAGATGGTACTGCTGGATGTCCCTGAGATTCGTTTGGAGTATTTCGACTTGGTCGATCCGGAGACTCTTACCCCAGTCGACGTAATCGATAGGCCGGTGCGTGCGGCGGCAGCCATGTGGGTCGGCGCTACGCGGCTGATCGATAATATTGCCTGTGTACCGCCGCAATGATCAATCCCCCAGCAGTCGCGCGTAACGCTCCAGGGTTTTCACATGCTCGCAGACTGCCTTGATCCCGGCCGTCAGAGGGATTGCGAGGATCAGGCCGGCGGCCCCCCATAACACGCCCCAGAACATCATCGCGATCGCTACCACCACAGGGTTCAGATGCACCCGCCGGCCGACGATCTTGGGGTAGAGCAGGTTGATCGCCAGAAGATGAAACAGCGCCACCACTGCCACCAGGATCAGGTATGGCGCCGGCGCGCGATAGACCCCCAACGCCGCCACCAGCATCGGAGCCACCGCTCGCGGAACTCCGAGCGAAGGCACTACCGTTCCCCGGCGCCGCGGTTCCAGTACTGGATCACCCCCTCCATATCCATCACAAAAACGCTGTCGTGCGTGAGATCGAGCAGGTTTGCCCGCTCCCGTAGAACCGCCTCGGCACGCCGCCGGGTCGTGGCGAACCACGACAACAGCGAAGCAAATGCTGCAAAAACGATGAAGTAGGGGATCTGGGAAGGGTAAGTCTCAATCGTGCGGACCGGCTCCACGAAGTACCAGTAGAAGCTGCTAATGCTTAGAATAGCCGCCAAAGCCGAAGGCCCCCGGCCTCCGTACCAGGATGCTATGGCGATCGCAAACAGCAGCAGCGGCACAGCGATGTCCCGGAACTGCAAATGCTGCAGGAATAATGCCAGGCCTAGGTCCCTGACCGCGTGAAAACTTTCGCAAGAACGTCAGGGAAGCAAGGCCCTAATTGGGGAATGCTTCGAGCAGGCGCACTTGGTCATGCGGTCGCGGTACTAGTGCGACAACGACGGCGATAACCGCTGTTCCGTATATTCGCAGAGTCTTCAATAGCGGATGGGCTACGGACTCATTCGCGGCAATACCCGAGGTGTTCACTTGTGCCACCGCCAATCCCAAGCTTCTGGTTTGCAATTTCGGATTGAGGCATATCCGGTATTCAGCTCTTGCTTTGCAGAGTATACGGAGGCTCCCACTGACCCTGCACTTCGGCTTCTCCTGAACCTCGAGCTCCTGGTCCTCGGACGATCGCAGTCCCGTGGACCCACGGCGCCGTAGCTCTATTGAATCTTACGACAACTTGACGGCGCTTGCTTCCAGGGACGACTGCGGCACTTGTCCCTCAACAAAACTGGCGTGAGATGTTGTATTTCCGCATCCGGGACTGCAGCGTCGTCCGTCTGAGTCCCAGGCGTGCCGCCGCGCCACCCGGGCCTCCGACTTTGCCCTTTGCTTCCTCCAGGGCTTTCAGAATCCTTTCCCTTTCGGCACGATCCGAGTTGGCCGCTCCGCCGCGCAATTTAACTTCACCTGGCTTGGTGGTCAACTCGGGCATGGCCACCTGAAGCACGCTTCCCCTGGTAAGGATTACGGATCGCTCCACCACATTCTGCAGTTCCCGAATATTGCCCGGCCAGTCGTAATTCGTCAGCACCTCGAAGACGGACGAGGGGATCGTATCGATATTGCGGCCCATACGCTGCGCATGTTTCTGGATGAAGTAGCGCGTCAGCAGCGGTATGTCTTCCCGGCGCTCCCGCAGTGGCGGAACATGCACCGGAAAAACATGCAGCCGGTAGTAGAGGTCCGCGCGAAACCTGTTATCCTCCACCATCGCCTTCAAGTCCCGATTGGTGGCGGCAACGAGCCGGGCGTCGGTGCGGATCGTGCGGCTGCCGCCAACGCGCTCGAACTCCTGGTCCTGAATGGCCCGGAGGAGCTTCGGTTGCAGTTCCAGCGGCATTTCGCCGATTTCGTCCAGGAACAGCGTTCCCTGATGCGCCAGTTCAAAGCGTCCGATCTTCTGCGCCACCGCTCCGGTAAACGATCCCTTCTCGTGCCCGAACAATTCGCTTTCGAGCAGGCTGGCGGGAATGGCCGCGCAGTTTACCTTGACGAAGCTGCCCTTGCCGCGGCCGCTTAATTCGTGAATCGCCCGCGCGACGAGTTCCTTGCCCGTGCCTGTTTCGCCTGTGATCAGAACGGTCGAGTCCGTCGGCGCCACGATTTGAATGCTCTTCAGGACGGTTTGAAATGCCGGCGCCTCCCCCACCATGTTGCCGATGTTTTGGTCAAGGCGAATCTCGTCTTCCAGGTTAAGTTTCTCCGTTGCCAGCCGATCCTTGAGTTCCTCCAGTTCTCTGTAAGAGAGTGCATTCTGCACGGCCAGCGAAACCTGTTTTGCGACCTCTACGAGAAACTCGACGTCGTCGGGAGTCCAGGGATCATCCGTCATTCGACCCAGGTCCAGGGTGCCGATCGTGCGATCCCGCGCGGTCAGAGGAACGAGGCAAGCGGACTTGACTCCCAGTTCCACATACCGCGCAAAACGCGGATTGGGAAAGCGGTCGATATCGGCATCGCGAACCACAACGGCCTTCCCGGTCGCCAGCACCTCGGACGAGGGCATTCCTTCAGACTCAATCGGTCCCTTCAGCAGATGCAGGAACTCCGGGCGCGTGCAGTGCAGCGCGAACACGTCCAGACCTCCGGTCTGCGTGCAGAGCGTCAGCAGCGCGTAATCGTGCCGAATGATGTTCGAGACCTGTTCGGATATTGCGGAGAATAATTCGTCCCGCCCCAGTTTTGACACCAGTGCATTGGTGATATCGAACAGCGTCCGCAACCGGTCGTGTTCCCGCTCCAGGTCGCGATACGCGAACGCGCCGCGCGCCACATTCGAAGAGGTTTCCACAGGGCCGTTCATACCTTCTCCAGTCTATGGGTGCGGGCCGGTGTTACTCCGCCGCACTTGCGATGGCGGCGCATGCCATCTGCAACTCCCGAAAATTGTCAATCGCCTTCGCCACAGCGGAGGGCTTCTCGCTCCGGAGCTGTTCCACCGATGCAGCCTCGATTTTCCTCGGACCGTTCCCCTGAGGCTCCGGACCTTCTTCTAAATTTCGAGCTAACCCGCGCAGGCCCTTTTCGACCGAATCGCGGATTTGCCTCAGGTGCTCGGCTTCCCGCTTCCCTTCCGCTTTTTGCGGCCATGTTCCCACGCAAAACAGAAGGTCACCCGCGGTCGTTACGGCCTTCAGGATCTCGTTGCTCAGTCTCATATCCGCCGCGCGATCGGGCGGAAATTCGAACTTGACCGCATGCGCGAAGTTCGGCAGATTCAATACCACGCCGGTGATCTGTTGTCTCATTGTGGCAATCTTCGCGCTCGCGGCGCTATCCGGCTCCAAACCGAACAAGCGAACGAGTTCGGCGCTCGCGCCAAGCAGCCGCGCCAGCAGCCGCCGCATGGTGTCCACCGTGCGCTCGGGCCGCACCTGGTGGAAGATCAGAAACATCACGAGAAATCCCAGTGCGATTCCGAGCAGCCGGTCCCGCGCCGGGGTCATCTGGTTGGGAGCGCCAAGCCGTTCAAAAGCGAGCAGGTTAAAGGAAAAGACAATTTGCAGCCCGATGTACCCGTAGTACGGACTGGCCGCGCACCATGCCCCAATGAATGAAAGCGCGGCGATGACCAGAAGGAACCCCTGGACTCCCTCCAGGTTCGGGTATACGAAAACCAGGCAGCCGATCCCCAGAATCATCCCTCCGACCGTCGAACCGATGATGCGGATGAGTAGCTTGCGATTGCTGGTGCCGGTGGTACTAAGGCCGGTGAAGTATACGGTGAAGAACGCGGTAGAGATCCCGGGCCAACCGAGTCCGTTGTAGATCACATAGCAGATCGTCGCGCACAAACTCAGTTTCAGCGCATACATGAAATAGTCGGAGTTGGTGAACGCGTCCGGAAGCAGCAGGTGCTTGAGGGAGTCCCTCCAGGACCCGCCGGAAGGCGCGGCTTGCGGAGTTTCAATCGTGGGCCCCGCTTCGCTCGCCTCGGTGGGAGCCGCCAGATTGTGCAGCGTCTGCTCGATACGATCCCATTCGCTGTAACCTGCAATGGGCGAATCGCCGAGGGTGCTCTGAACTTCCTCTAGCCGGCCTTCTTCGGCGGCCACGATCGCTTTCCCGATGCGTTGCAGCCGCGCCGGATCCATTCGTTCAAAATCCTGAGTGACTGCAATACCCGCGCCTAGGACCAGAAGCCGGTCTAGAGCGAGCGTTAGGGCGCTGAGACGCCTCGATTCCCCTGTGTCGCACAGCCTGTCTTTTGCTATACGCTCCAGAAGTACGTGAAGCTGCCCCCTGCCGGTGACGGCGTAGCGCCGCACGATGGCGGACTGGCGTTCGATTTCCCCGGCTTCGGCACGGGCCCCGAACAACTGGAGCAGACCATTGAGGGCGGCGCATCGGGCCTTGATCTCGCGACGTAACCTGACCAGGGGATCGCTGCGATTAAACAGGTACTCCACTACTACGGCGGACAAGGCGACTGTCGCCACCGTGCCCATGGGCCACAAGGAAAGGTGTAGGATTCTCTCTGCCCGGATTTTATACTCCCATAGCGAAATCACCATGTACGTCAAGCATCCGAAGGCCATCGGGAATGCCGGAATCGCGCTCGTCCTGAAGAAAAACGCCGCAATAAAGGTAAATACTGCCAGCCCCACCACTCGTGCCACCGGATGATCGCCGCTCGCGCCCATGAGCAGCAGCGCGGCTGCGGTTCCCAGTGCGGCGCCACCGAGCAGCGTGAGGCAATCTCTAAAGCACGCGTATGGGGAATCGTGCGAGACCAGAAACAACATGAACAGCGAGGGCGCGATAAATCCCACGGGAGGTTGTAGAATCAGCAGCAGCAGAGTCGCCACTGCCGCCGCCAGCGCGAAACGTAGACTCCCCGCCATCCGGCCTGGAACGGGCGCCATCTCCCTCCAGAATCGATCCAGTTCCGAAACGTCTTCTGTGCTGAAAAGTGACACGTGCTTACCTCACAATCGTGGTGGCTGTTTCCCCGATGCGGAACAACGCCGTGTCAGGGTTTTGAACGCGAATGCGCACGGGAAACCGCGCGGCGATGTGCACCCAGTTCAAGGTGTGCTCAATGTCGGGAAGGCCGTTATTGAGCCGCGTGTCGTCGGGGGCGACGCCAAAACCAAGGCTCTCCACGATGCCGTCGAAGCGCCGCGAGGGTTGGCTCATCACGTACACGTCCACGTGCTTCCCGGGCCGGATCCCCTTTAACTCCGACTCCCGGTAATTGGAAACTACATACCACGTGCGGTTATCGATCAGCGTGAAGATCGGTACGCCCGGCTTGGCATACTCGCCTTCCGAGATATTGAGATTGGTGACGTACCCATCGAATGGCGCCCGTACGGTACACCGCTCCAGATTCAGTTGTGCGTCACTCACTTTCGCAGCCTTGGCCGGCCTCTGTGCCAGCAAGGTGTCGAGGATCTCCACCGCGTGCACACTTTGCTCCACGCGGGCTTCGGACGCCGTGACCGAGATCTTCGATTCATCGTGAGCGAAGCGCGCCTGGCTCGCGGTGGCCTGCGCCTGCTGAAGCGCGGAAAGCGCCTCCTCATAACTGCGCTCCGTAATCCGGGCTTTGGTGCGCGACTCGTCGACCTGTTCTGGAGTTACGTATTCCTTCGCCAGCAGCGGTTCGATGCGCCGCAAGTTGCTCGCGGCCAACTCCTTCTGAGCCTCGGCGGCTTGCACCGCGGCCTTTGCCCGCTCCACCGCCGCGAGAGCCGCGTCCACGCTGCTCTCGCTCACCTTCGTCTGCGTCTTGGAACCGCTCAAACCCGCGCGCGCCGCCTCCACGGCACTGGTCTCAGAGGCGATTCTGCGCCGCGCATCGGTGATCTGAGCTTCCAGCAGCCTCTGGTCGGCAAGCGCCTGCTGGAGTGCATACTCGTATTGGCGGGAATCAATCGCGAACAGCAGGTTCCCTTTATGCACCAAAGCATTGTCTTTTGCGGCCAGCGTGACAACACGTCCACTGACTTCAGGGGCAAACTGAACATAATTGGCCCGCACGCTCGCGTCGTCTGTACGTGGCTGGCGTTCCAGGCGCTGGAGCACGAGGACTACCGTCCCAACAGCCAGCGCTAACACTATCGAGCCTGCCAGCAGATATTTCGATTTGGCTTGAGGATTCTTGTTGTTCAACATACCGCCCCTTTTATGAGTAGAAAACCAGCCACAACAGACAAGAGATTGCTGTCGCAACGCCCCCATCGAACACCAACAATGGAATGAGCCTCTGCTCCTGTGCCCAGCGATCAATCGCCTTGCGGATCACTTTGGTAAACAAAAGAGCAAAAAGCATGCACAACAGCGCGCGCATGCTCGCATCGTGAGGACGGTGAACGTTCAGACGATGTAGCACCACAATCACGGCTCCAGCAGCAATCGCCAAAACTGACGACGAAATAAGATCTCCTATCAATCTGACTTGCCTATTGTTACTCAACATGCGACCTCTCCTTACGAAAAATTGACGAGCCAGAGCAGACATGAAATTGCCACCGTCAGGCTCGGATAAAACACGACCAGCGGCCCAAGTTTCTGCTCCAATCCCAGGTGCACCAGCCCGGCCCGGATCAACCCGGTGATAGTCAGGGCTGCAAGGATGCACACCATCCACACTGGGAAAAAGGTTCCGAGGAACTCTAGGGAGGGGGATCTCGAGCACCCGGAACAGCCGACCAGGGCCAGGCAAGGTAACCAGGTTTTTCTGAATTCGCGCACAAACGTCTCCTTTTCAAATTTCAGGGTTTTTTCACCATGGGTTGAGCTACGGGCGGCTGCTGGCGCAGCAGATTCCCCGTGGTGTAGTCGAGATTCGCTGCATCGATCCGCACTGCCGAGCGCGACTGCACAACTGCCAGTCGGGCTTGCGCGAGCTGGTTTTCGGCAGTTACCAGGTCGACCAGGTTCTTCACGCCGTACCGGTAAGCGTCCAGCGAGGCGTCGTAAGAAGTAGTGGCCGACGTCAGCAGCGTCTCGGCAGCTTCGTGCTGGCGCACCGCGGTTCGGAATTGGACGTAGGAAGTCCAGACTTCACGGCCAATCGCATCTTCCAACTCCCGCTTCTCATGCTCGGCTTCGCGGCGCCTCGAGTCGGCCGCCTCAACTTCATGACGGCGCAATCCGCCATCGAAAATATTCCAACGAAGGCTGATCCCCACGTTCCACACTGGTTCATTGGAATGACCAAGCGGATTGGGCCCGGGCGCATTGATACTCGGCCACAGTGCCTGTTGGCCGGCAGACGCCCCGAAATGAATCGTTGGCCAATATTCGGATTTGGCGCCCTTTAGCTCTGCGTTCGCCGCCTCCAGCTTTTCGGAGATGGCGCGCAAATCGGGGCGCTGCTGCTTCGCGGTCTTCACCAGGTCTAACGTCGATTGGGCGACCTCGGTTGGCAGTGGCAATCCCGCGGGGTCTGCCACCTGGATTTCATCTGAAGGTTCAACTCCGATGGCCTCCCGCAATACCACCCGCGCGGTGTCCACGGCCCCGATACTGGCTTCGAGATCATAAAGGGACTGCGCAGTGGCGGATCTGGCGTTCAGGACGTCGGGAAGGGTGGCCCTGCCGTTCGCTCGCTGGGCCTCGGCGGCATCCTGCGTGGTCTGCGCAGTTTTCACGATCTGACGCGAGGCCTCCAGCCGTTCTTCAGCCGTGATGAGGTTGTAATAGGCGGTCACGACGCGAAACGCGACGGCCTGATTGGTCCGCTGGAATCCGGCGGCGGCGGCCAGGCGAATGGCCTTGCTCGCCTCCACCCTCGCGGCTCGCCTCCCGAAGTCGTAGACGTTGTAGATGAGATCCACACCCGACTGGATTACCGGGGCTTCGGATACAAAATACCCGTTAGCCGCGCCCAACGGTTTGGGCCAGGGTATGACCGCGCGTTCGTCTCCGGCGAGCGCCAGGGCAGCTAAGTGGGGATAGTATTCGCTCCGCGCCATCCCCAGGCGTTCCGCCGCCTGTTTTGCGGACTCCCAGGCAATGCGCGTCTGGGGGTTGTTCATCTCGGCGAGGTCGATCAACTCCTCGAGGCTGTAAGACTTCTTCGGATCGATATCAGCTTTGGACATCGGCGCGTTGTTTCGCGCCGTACAGTTGGCTGCCGTATCTAAAGAGGAGAGCTTGCCCTGGCATTGAGCACCCGCACGGGACGCCGTTGCCGCCACTAGGAAGACCAGCGCCGCACATCGACAACGACTCATTTGCTTTCTCATATGCGCTCCGCTCGAGGTTGTCCCGTAATCTCCGCGATCACACTTTTCATGTATGGTGAATTTGCCATCAGCTCGACTCCGCTTCGGTGCATGAGAGAAAGCAGGTAAGTCCCAGCCAGATCGATGAACTCCGTACCGGTCAGATCCACAATCAGACCCACACCAGGCGAGCGTCGAATCAAAGTACGCCAGGATTGTTCCAGTTCGGGGACCCACGTCGCGCCCAACCTGCCCTCCACTTTCAGGCGAAGAGCATGTCCGAGGTCTTCCACCGTCACTCTGCACACTGACTTTGGGCTCCGCTGTCTAAGAGAGCACGACGGATGCCGCTTAAGTATAGGAGATGAAGGCCTGTAAAGCCTTGAATGAAAAAGATCCGGAACGCGGGACCTGTTAGCGGACCCTCGGCACCTGCTACGTCAGATGACGAATCTTTCGGCGTGTGCCCAGCATGAGACTTCTTCGTGAGAGTGACTCTCAATCGTCGCGAAATGCATGTCGCGCCACAATATCAGCACCTTAGTATCACCTCTTTCGTTCCTTGGTTGGCATTCGCGGAATGGCTTCCAGAGTGCACTTGTCTTAGTGCGTACAGGAATGCGATCAGGCAGTGCGACCGAGCGGAGTAAAGTTAGAGTTTCGCACCCTGATATCGGTTCCAGCTTCTCTTCCCTAAGAAGAGATGAGCCGCCAGTGGCGGAGCATTAGACGGCAGGAGAGTTTTGGGAGCTTTTGCGCAGTTACTACAGGAGATGATATGGCATTAGAAAGCGTATTTTCAGGACTTAAGGTGCTGGACGTCGCGAGCTTCATCGCCGGACCGGCCGCAACAACCGTGCTGTCGGATTTCGGAGCGGACGTGATCAAGCTTGAACCGCCGGGGACAGGCGACCCTTATCGATTCATATACCGGCTGCCGCCGAATCCGGCTTCGAAGGAGAACTACACCTGGCAGGTTACGAACCGCAACAAACGCAGCCTGACAGTAGACCTGAAGAATCCGGAGTCGCGGACAATCCTGGCACGGCTCGTGGGCTGGGCGGATGTCCTGGTAACAAATTTTCCTCCCCGGGTTCGAAAGGGTTTGAAGCTGAACTACGAAGATATCTCTCCGCTGAATCCTCGGCTCATTTATGCGGACATTACGGGCTACGGTGAAGAGGGGCCGGAAGCAGACAAGCCTGGCTTTGATGTCACGGCGTATTGGGCGCGCTCGGGACTCATGCAATTTACGCGAAATGCGGGCAGCCCACCCGCGGTTCCGGTCCCCGGAATCGGGGACCACGCGACAGCCATTTCTCTTTATGCGGGAATTGTAACGGCACTCTACCGGCGGGAGCGGACGGGCAAGGGCTGCAATGTCTCGACGTCTCTGATCGCGAATGGAGCTTGGGCCACCGCAGCCTGGCTGCAAGCCGCTCTTTCAGGCGCAAAATTCTCCGGCGAAATCGACAGGGCGAATCCGGCGAATGCGCTCACCGGCGCCAGCTACCAGACCTCGGACCAGCGGTGGATCCTTCTTGCATTTGCGGATGAGGACAAGAGCTGGCCGCCATTCGTCAAAGCTATGGGCCAGCCTTCTCTCACGAGTGACCCGAGGTTCGCGGATGCGAAATCCCGGCACGCCAATGCCGCTCTTTTGGTTGCTGAATTAGATCGTTTGTTCGCCGCTCAACCCCTGGCGTACTGGAAGGTAGTTCTTGATGCAGCGCGCGTCGTTTACGGCGTCGTGCAGATCCCCGACGAGATCGTGCGGGACCCGCAGCTCGTGGCGAACAAGATTATTGTACCGGTTGAGAACGGCGCTCCCGGCTCGCAAACGGTCGATAGTCCGCTGACTATAAAGGAATGTCCCAAGGTCGCAGCCCGCGTGGCACCGGCGTTGGGAGAGCATACGGTCGAAGTCTTGCGCGAGTTGGGTTTCGCCGATTCCGAAATCGAAGACTTCCGCGCGGGAGGAGCTATCCCTCACGTGTGGCACTTGCCGGAAGCTGTTTAACGGAGGCGAAAATGAGTGACATTCTTACCGAACATTCGGGTTTTATCCTGCGGCTTCAATTCAATCGTCCCGAGAAAAAGAACGCCATGACATCCGGCATGTACACGGTCATGGCGGAACTGCTGAACGACGCGGCAAAAGACGATCGCACCCGTGTAGTGCTGTGGCACGGCTCCGGCGGCTCGTTCTGCGCTGGTAACGACTTAGAGGACTTCGTCAAGAACCCTCCGGGCCCTGGCGAGAGCCCCCAGCAAAAGTTGATCAATGCCATGATCAACTTCGACAAACCGATCGTCGCGGCCGTTAACGGCGCGGCCGTCGGCGGCGGAACTACGATGCTCACTCACTGCGACTTCGTGTACGCGGCTGAGAGCGCCAAGTTCCAATTGCCCTTTATCAATATCGCAGTGGTCCCGGAGTTCGGTAGCACGTACTCTTTTCCGGCGCGCATCGGATATCTACGGGCCGCCGAACTGATCCAGCTAGGCATACCCTTCGATGCGAAACGGGCTGAGGATCTCGGACTTGTGACCCGCGTCATCCCGGAAAACCGGCTGTTGGCCACGGCCACTGAGACGGCCCAGAAACTGGCGGAAAAGCCTGCCGGCGCCTTGCAGGCCTGCAAAAGGCTCATGCGACGACCCACTCGCGAGCAGCTCGAGCAAGCAGCGAAATGCGAAACCGAGGAGTTCACCGCCAGATTGCGCTCGGCCGACGCCAAGGAAGCGTTTTCGGCGTTCTTCGAGAAAAGACTGCCCGACTTCACTAAGTCACAAACGACTGAGGGACATGTGGCCTGAGCTGGGTGGCCAAAACGGTAACAAAGGAAGAGGAACCATGATATTCAAACCGGAGCAATTGGAAGTTCAAAAGGCAGCGAGGGCGTTCGTTGCTAAGTACATCATCCCTTACGCTGCCGAGTACGACAGAACCGGGGAGTTTCCTTCGCACCTGCTTGGGGCAGCGAAGGAGAGCAAGATTTTCGCCATGGCGATCCCGAAGAAGTACGGCGGGCTTGAATACGACAGCCTCACGCAAGCATTGGTGTGCGAAGAGTGGGGTTATGGCTGCGCCGGCATGGGTACAACACTGGGCGCGAGCCTGCTGGGAACCGATCCGCTGCTGGTAGTGGGCACCCCCGAGCAGAAAAAAATGTATTTTGCGCCGATCGTTAGTGGCGGGTTGGCGGCTTTCGGCCTGACCGAACCGGGTGCCGGTTCTGACGCCGGAGGAGTCAAGACCACTGCAGTCCACAGCGGTAACGAATACATTCTGAACGGCACCAAGTGCTTCATCACGAATGGTGCTTATGCCAGCGTATATCTGATTGTAGCAAGTACAGATCCGAGCAAGGGACTCAAGGGTCTGAGCGCCTTCATCGTTGAGAAGGGCACGCCGGGATTCAATGTGGGCACGGCGGAGCACAAGCTCGGTATTCGCTCGTCCAATACCGTCGAGCTTCATTTCAAGGATGCGCACATTCCGGTCAGCAACCTGGTTGGCGCGGAAGGCGACGGCATGAAGATCGCCATGCTCACGCTGGACATGGCTCGGCCGCCCGTTGCCTGCGCAGCGGTTGGCATCGCCCGCCGGGCGGTCGATGAGTGCCTCAAACACCTGACGGAGCGTTTCACTGCAAAGTACCCGCCTCCGCAGACCATGCAGTTCAAGCTCGCGGAAATGCATGCTCAGGTGGAAGCCGCACGCCAGATGGCGCATCACGCCATGGAGCTGCGCGACACGACTACCAGTTATTCGATGGAGTCGGCGATCAGCAAGCTGGTTGGCGGCGACATGGTGATGTCGGTGACCACGCAGGCGGTGAGCCTGATGGGCTCGTACGGGTATACCTCGACGATCGAGAAGCTGATGCGCGATGCGAAGATCATGCAGATTTACGAAGGAACCAATCAAATTCAGCGCCTGGTAATCGCCCGCGGTTTATTAACTCAGGCGGCCCAGCGCATGCAGAAGGGGGGTAAGTCATGAACTTCAACCTTAATGAAGAGCAGCAACTCATCAAGCAGAGCGCTCACGACTTCGGCAAGGAGTACCTGGAGCCGATCGTCGTCAAGATGGACGAGACCCGTGAGTTTCCGCGGGAAGTCATTACGGCAATGGCGAGTCATGACTTCCTGGGTCTGCACTTGTCCGCTGACTGGGGCGGTGTGCAGGGCGGCTGTGTCACCTACATCGCTGTCATTGAGGCGCTCTCGGGGTGGTGCGGGTCGGTCGCCTCGATCATGAACAATCATGCGATGGCAAGCTACGCCATTCAGCACTGGGGCAGCGAGGCACTCAGAAAGCAGTTCCTGCCGGCAATGGTCGAGGGGAAAGTGCTCGGGGCCCTCGCGATTTATGAGAAGGGTCCGACTCCGGGGATTGGCCCCAATGCTGTGGTCGCCACTAAGACGGACGCCGGCTATGTGCTGAAGGGCACCAAGGCGTACGTACGCAACGCGGGCGAAGCGGGCGTGTACGTGGTCACCGCGGTAATGGAGGCCGATCGTCCGAAGACGGCTGTGGCGTTTGTGGTGGATGCCCATACAGCCGGTGTGAAGGTGGGCCAGAGGATCGCCACTATGGGACTGCGGGGATGCCCGGTGGCCGATGTAATTTTCGACAACGTTGTCGCGCCGGAAAGCTCCGTGCTCGCTGCGCGCGGTGTGGAAATCGTAAACCGGACCCTCGCGCTCGGTGCGCTAGGGGATGCGGCACAGACCGTGGGCATCGGCCAGGCGGCCATCGACCACGCATCGGCCTACGCCAAGCAGCGGGTGCAGTTCGGTATGCCGGTCTTTAACTTCCCGGCGGTGCAAACCCTGCTGTCGGATTCTAATACCGATTGCCATGTGGCGCGGCTCGCGCTGTACCATGCCGCCCAACTGGTTGACGACGGCGAGCCGTTTGAAGTCGAGAGTGCCATGGTGAAGTCTTTCCTGGCGCGGCTCGGGACGAAGCTCCTGGTGGACAGCTGTCAGGTGGAGGGCGGCATGGGGTTTGTCGAAAGCATGCCTTTGCCGCGCTTGTTCCGGGATATTGCGGGCACGACCCTGGTGGATGCGCCCAGCGATACTCCCGAACGTGCAATTGCGATGAGCATTGCCTAATTACTTGTGAAGTGTTTGGTTTGTTACAAGTGGACGCTCGACGAGCAGGACATCAGCTAACCTCCATCGTAACGCGATTGAAGATGGCCCCTTGCTCGTAGAACAACGGAGTTCCGGGCGTACGGCTCCGCCGGCGGACTTCCCGGCGGGTCGTCGCTGCCACTATTAGCTGGCCTTGAGTGGAAAAGAAGCTATACGAGATTAGAAAAATGTCACAATCCCAGGTTTGCTATAGACTGGCGCTCGCCGTTGGCGCCCTTACCTACGGGACTTCCCTCGTGAGATCCCGGGAACGAAAAGAAAGACAACTCTGGGCCACTGTGTTGGCGTGCTTACTTGTCTTGCTCACATGTCTGCCCGTGTCGGCACAGCAGAATACGTCAACCCAGGCGCTTCGGACAGGTGAAGAGACAGACACCTCATCTTCGGGTGCAGCGAGTCCTACTCCTACCGAACAAACCTCTGCCGCCGACCAGGCTAAAGAGGCGGCCAATCCGTTGGCGAACATTTGGTTGTTGCAAATGCAGCAGAATAATTGGTCGGTGGGCCAGCCGGTGGGAGGAGCACGAATGCAGGG
>DATFZA010000813.1:0-3642 GCA_035314765.1 Bryobacteraceae bacterium | reverse complement strand
CAAGGAATTCCTGGAGACTGCGCCTTACCTGATCGTGGTTTTCCGCGTCGACTTCGGCCTGTTGCAGTCCGCGGAAGGCGAGCAGAAGATCAAGCACTATTATGTGCAGGAGTCGGTCGGCATCGCCGCGGGCTTCTTGCTAGCCGCCCTCCATATCAGCGGTCTGGCCACCCTGACGCACACGCCGAGCCCCATGGGATTTTTGTCGAGCGTTCTCGAACGGCCCAAGAACGAGCGGCCGTTCTTGCTGATCCCGGTCGGCTTTCCAGCACCCGGCGCGACGGTTCCGGCGATTACCAAAAAGGGCCTTAGCGAAGTGATGGAGATAAGGTAGCCGGTTGTTTGCTTAACGATCGCAACAGCAATCTACGGCTTTGTTCAACTACGCTGGTCAAGCGGTTCCTGCCGGCTTCGGCAGAGTCTGTCGAACTTCGACACTAACAGCGGCGATGCGCAGACCTGCACTTCGCCTACCACAACTTTTGCCGGATTCGTCAAACTTTGCGCGTCATCCTGCGATGGAATCTAACCTTACGGATCACATCTGGGAGATTGATGAATTGATGGCGTAAAGTATCCTGTCAAAGCTGCCGATTTTGTAAACTATCAGAGACTTTGCAGTCGAGTTGAGCGGCGTACGAAAGCGCCATAGATAGAAACATGGCCATCTCTTCGAATGACGCTCTGTCAGTATTACGCAGGTTCACGGATGAGGGAAGGCCTGTGTTGGTTATTGGAGTGTCCAAGACCTGCTTAAGCCTATTCACTGGGTCACTAGCACAGTTAACCGACGAAGCGGTAATACTGCAACACGCGGGAACACTGGGAATCGGGCTAGTTGTCTCGTTCAGCAACGTAACATCGTTTGACTTTGCTGACGTGCGGGAATTCACCAAATTCATTTCTCCTGATTTAATCAACCCTCAGACTCAGTTCTTCATTGATCTCGCGCATAACGCCACCGAAGGATTGCTTGCCTTTAATTTTGAAGACTCATTGCTCGTTTTCGTAGGTCTGGATTTCGAGCAGCTCCCACATAGCTTGCAATCTAGGAGAACTAGCTGACTTGTGGTCAACGCGCTTTTTGCGCTCTTGCTTAACGGCCAACCTCCCGATGATTCTAGCGTGCAGTTTCAATCATTACTATTCGGCGACGATAGCGAAGCCCAGGCGCAAGAAGCGGAGCGCGTTGCGTACGCTGAAGCCCGCAAGATCGCATGGGATGAGGACAGACCGTTTCCAGAAGACACAGCCAAGTGGTATGCCGCCCATCGCGAGTTTGTGAATAAACGTTCGCGAGAGCATTATCGGCAGACTTATTCGGCTGTTGCTCATTGGGCGCTGAGAAGCGCCGCACGATTCAGGGCGGTTCGGCTCGGCTGCAAAATCGGAAAACGCGGCCCTATCCTCAAGGTCTATCGGAAGGCCATCCGTGATCCAATCGTGCTGTGCTACTGGTGCAAGAATCTAACGCTCCCCGGTGACCGCCACGTCGACCACAAAGTACCACTGGCCGCTGGCGGTGCGCACGTTGCGGGAAATCTCTGCATCGCCTGCATTGAGTGCAATCTATCCAAGGGAGACTCTTCCCCAGTTGAATTTAGGAAGGCGGTAGCGGAGAAGCGGAAGGTCAACAGCATCGTGGCTGCCAACCATTTCAGGCGTGAACTGTTCCTGCTAGAATGAAATCGCCCAATGGCCACAGCCGTCGGGCAATTTAACGACGCTGTGTCTTGAGGAACGAAGCTCTTTCAGGGTCCTTGACCGAAGTTTATCACGAGCGGCTTTGAATCTTTTGCAGGCATGGCGTCCGAAAGGACATCGCTATGCTCGCTCCATCAAGTTGGGTCAATCAACAACAACCCGAACCTCAACCGTGCTGCGTTCCGTGTGTCGGCAAACCGGATGCACTCCAAGTAATTGCTGCACTCACAACGATTGCCGGAGGAATGATCGGGATTTACTATCAGGTGTCGAATCGGCGCTGAAGGACTTAAACGCACCTTTCAGACACTACCGCACGGCCGGTCAAACGCTAGCGATACACTAATACCAGTGTCCTCGCCGCTCGACGTTCACCTCGGCCAATACGAAGGCCCGCTCGATCTGTTGCTCGATCTGATCCGCAAACAGCAGATCAATATCTACGACATCCCCATCGCGTCCATTACCGCGCAGTACCTGGAGTACATGCAGAAGGCGCTGGAACTCGACATGGAACTCAGCTCGGAGTTCATCTACATGGCGGCCACGCTGATCCATATCAAGTCGAAGCTGCTGCTGCCCACCGATCCCGAACTGGAGAAAATTTCTCCCGAGGAAGACCCCCGCAAGGAGCTGGTCGACCGTCTGCTGGAGCATGAGCGGTTCAAGAACGCCGCGGAAATGCTGCAGCAAAAACGCCTGGTGGAAGAGGCCACCTGGTCTAATCCGCAGATTGAAAAGTTCGAGTCCGAAGACGAGACTCCCGGCTTGGCGGTCTCGCTGATGGATCTGGTCAAAACATTTCAAGCCGTTTTGGACCGGGCCAAATCGAGGCCGATTTACGAGATCGGCAAGGACGACGTCAGCGTGCCGGACATGATCCGCTACCTCGAGCGCGTGTTCCAAGCGCATCGCGGCAAAGGACCAGTCTCGGCCACGCAATTGTTTGAAGAACAGCGCAGCCGGCGCGCCATGATCTGCCTGTTTCTCGCCATGCTCGAATTGGTGAAGCGCCAGGCGATTCTCTTGACGCAAGGCGAGATGTTCGGCGACATTGGATTGAAGAAGAATCTGGCGTTCGAAGAGGCCCTGGGGCCGGACGAATCGCTGGCGGCCATCGAACAGGAATACAACTAAGCAGAATGGAACAAACGGAAGTAACGCCCGCTCCCGAGACCACCGGAGAGCCGGCCCAGGAAGAACTTTTCAGCGAGCAATTTTCTATCCAGGATCACTCTTCGGCCGAAGATTCGCTCCATACCGGCCTGCGCGCGATGATTGAAGCGATCGTCTATATCACGGACGAACCGCTGGCCGCGGCGCAGATCGCCGCCGCCTTGCAGCAGCCGGAGGAACTGATCGAAAAGCTGCTCGAAGAACTAGCCGCCGAATACGCCAAGCCCGCGCACGGGCTGACCATTCGGGAAGTCGCCGGCGGCTACAAAATGGCCACCAAACCGGAGTTTCACGAGCAAATTCGCGCCTTTGTCAAAAGCCTGAAGCCGCCCATGAAGCTGTCGCTGGCGGCGCTCGAAACGCTTTCGGTGATTGCCTACAAACAGCCCATCACCGCGCCCGAGATCATGGAGATTCGCGGAGTGCAGGGCGCGGGGGTGCTGAAGACGCTGATTGACCGCAAGCTCATCGCGCCCGCGGGGCGCAAAAAGGTGGTGGGCAATCCGATCGTCTATAAGACCACGCGCGAGTTCCTCATCCAGTTTGGCCTCAATGACCTGAATGAGCTGCCGACACTGAAGGAGTTTGAGGAATTGGGCCGGCTCGCATTCGTCGATCCCGAGTTGGACGAGGCCGCG
Source organism: Bryobacteraceae bacterium (assembly GCA_035314765.1). Lineage (GTDB taxonomy): Bacteria > Acidobacteriota > Terriglobia > Bryobacterales > Bryobacteraceae > DATFZA01. The sequence goes on along the minus strand of DATFZA010000813.1, from coordinate 124 downwards.
GCCCCGCAAGACGTCGAGCAGCATGCTCCCATCCAGGAGCCGGAGCCGCAGCCCGAACCAATTCACGACCCCGATCCAGCCGAAGATCCCGACCCGACGGAAGGTCCGGAAAAGCACCCGGTTC
>DATFZA010000812.1:0-3573 GCA_035314765.1 Bryobacteraceae bacterium | reverse complement strand
TCGAGAGCAGCCCAGTTCACTTTGCTGCCGGATTCAATCATGAGCGAGCGATATTGCTGCGTATGGAGCCATTCCACCATTTGCCGCAGGTTGGTGCGGCCGCCCTGGCCGTCGAACACCAGAACTTTGACGCCGTGATATTCCAAGGTGCGGCGGCGCTCGGCGGACGACGCCGAGGTGGTCACCACCGCGAGATCGTTGGCGCAACTGGCGACCATGCGCGAATTGAGCGGCAGGCGGAGCGTGGAATCGAGGACAATGCGCAGCAGCGGCCGGCTGCGCGGCTTGCCGGTGCGATCGGTCAACAGGCAATCGTCTCCCAGGACGGTGCCGATGCCGGTGACGATTGCGTCGGCAAAGTGACGCATCTCCTGCACATGCGCGCGCGCCCGTTCACTGGTGATCCAGCCGCTGTTATCTTGCGGAGCGGCGATTTTCCCGTCGAGGGTGACGGCGGATTTCAACGTCACCAGCGGCAGCCCCGTGCGCATGGAGTGAAAGAACGCTTCGTTCACTTCTTCGGCTTCTCGCGCGTACTCCGCGGCGAGTTCCACGGCAATACCGGCTTCCGCCAGTTTCCGCAAGCCCTCTCCATGCACCAGCGGATTGGGGTCTTCCATGGCCGCGACGACGCGCGCGATTTTCGCCTGGATCAAGGCGCCGGTGCAGGGCGGTGTACGTCCGAAATGGGAGCAGGGTTCGAGCGTCACGTATAGCGTCGCGCCTTGCGCCTTGTCTCCGGCCTCGTCCAGAGCCACGATCTCCGCATGCCGGGTGATGCCGGTAAAGCCGCGGCCGACCACTTCGCCCGCGCGCACCAGGACTGCGCCGACGGCGGGATTGGGACTGGTTGCGCCCAAACCGCGGCGGGCCAACGCGAACGCCTCATCCATGTGGGCTGATTTCATTTTTCAAAAATGGAGCGGATGAAACTCTCCGGCTCAAACGGCAGCAGATCGTTGACCTGTTCTCCGACGCCGACGTAGCGAATGGGCAAATTCAACTCGCGCGCGATCGCTACGACGATTCCGCCTTTCGCCGTGCCGTCGAGTTTGGTGAGAACGATGCCCGTGACGCCGCTGGACTCAGTGAATTTGCGCGCCTGCTCCAGCCCGTTCTGTCCGGTGGTGGCATCCATCACCAGGAGCACGTCATGCGGCGCGGAAGGGATCACTTTAGCGGCGGTGCGGCGCATCTTCTGCAACTCCGCCATCAGGTTGTCTTTGGTATGCAAGCGGCCGGCGGTGTCAACGATCACGTAGTCTATTTTGCGCGCTTTGGCGGCGGTGACGGCGTTGAACAAAACGGAACTGGGATCGGAGCCGGGGCTTTGCGTGACAACTTCAGTGGAGGTGCGCGTGCCCCAAATCTGCAATTGCTCGATGGCGGCGGCGCGGAAGGTGTCGGCGGCGCACAGCAGCACGCTGTGGCCTTCGGTCTTGAAGCGCTGGGCGAGTTTGCCGATGGTAGTGGTCTTGCCGGCGCCATTGACGCCGACCACCATCACCACGGCCGGAGGCTCTGCTAAACGCGGAAGCGGGCGCTCGACGGATTCCAAAACTTGCAGCAGATGTTCCTGGATGAGCCGCTGAATCGTTGGCATGTCGGCCACCAGTTTGCGGTCGACGCGCTCACGGATGCTCTCCAGGATTTCGGTGACCGTCTTGACGCCGATGTCGGCCGTGATCAGGGCGTATTCGAGTTCATCGAGGACATCGGAGTCGATCTCCTTTTTGCCGGAGATGACGTCTTCAATCCGATCGAGAAGCCCGGCGCGAGTCTTTTCCACGCCGGCCTTCAGCCGGTCGAGTAAATTGGGCTCCTGCGGGACGGCGCCAAAAAGGGTTTGAATGGCCAAGCTTTTTCATTTTAGGGCATGAGGGAGGGGAGGAGCCATTGCATCTTCCTCAGGGTGCGGTGCGATCCAATACAATGAAGATTAGCGATCTGGAAATATGTCCACAGTAACCACACACATTTTCCCGAAGGATGAGGGATGGGCCGTGAGGAAGGAAGGCGAAGGGCGCGCCAGCCTGTTGGTGGTGAAGGACGGCGCCAAATGGGCCGTGAAGGAGCTCAATGCTGAGCGCGTGAGTGCCGTGCTTCCTACTCAAGCGGAGGCCATCGATCGAGCTAGAAAGCTGGCAGGCGGAAAAAGCATTCAGGTCGTGTATTCCACGCAGAAACAAGCTATCGACGCAGCCCGCAAGATAGTGCACAATGCGAAGGCCGGTCAAATTGTCGTCCACGGCCGCGATGGTTCTGTCCATTGGGGGGAAGTCCATGGACTACCTACAGTGCAAACTTCCCGGCGTAAGAGCGACCTTGGCACCGAGGCGATCAAGAGAGCGGTCTCGATGGTAATCCGCGAGCGTCTTGAAGGAAAATGACGCTGCGCGATCACCCGCGCGGCAAAGACGTTTTTGTCAACTGCCCCTTCGACGTCACGTACAAACCGATCTTTGAGGCCATTGTTTTCGCTGTACGCGAACTCGGTTTTTTTGCTCGCTGTGCGCTCGAGGTCGATGACTCCAGTGAAGTCCGCCTCACTAGAATCACGCGCATCATTGAACAGTGTACATACGGTATCCATGACATCTCGTCTGTAGGGCTCGGCGCACCGACCAACCTGCCACGCTTCAACATGCCGCTCGAACTTGGCCTTTATCTGGGATGCAAGTTCTTTGGCAGCGACGCGCAGAAGAAGAAGGCGTGTCTGATTCTCGACAGTGAACCATACCGTTACCGCGCTTCCATTTCGGATATTTCCGGGCAAGACATCCATGCGCACCACGGCCAGCCGAAACGCGCCATTGCGGAGGTACGCAACTGGCTAGCGAATGCGTCCAAAACGAAAGGTCTACCGGGCGGCGAGGAGATCGCGGAACACTACGCCCGTTTCGCCAAGGACTTGCCGAATATCTGCAGAAACCTGAGGCGCCAGCCCAACAAGCTCACCTTCGCGGACTTCTCGGAGACGGTCGAAATCTGGTTGAAGCTGGCGCGCTAAGCTCCGGAGAGAGACGATTCACTGGGTCTAGTCTATTGGCACACCACCTAGGCGCGCACCTGCAACCAACCGCCCTGTTCCAATCAAGCTAAACTCGAAACTGACCGACTCGCAGCCACCGTACGCGAGAAAAGATCTGAGGAGGCTCGGGCGATTGAGATACATGGTTGTGTTGGCGGGCGCCGCTTTGGGAGGGTTGGCCCGCTATACGCTGGGCACTTGGATTATGGCGAAATATGGCGGGCGTTTTCCGCTGGGCACGTTTGCGATCAACATCAGCGGCGCGTTCCTCATTGGCCTGCTGATGTCCCTGTTCACCGCGCGACTAAACCTGCCGCATCCGTATTGGCGGCTCTTCCTGGTAGTGGGCGTTCTGGGAGGCTATACGACGTTCTCGAGCTTCGAGTACGAGACTCTCCAGGCCGTGCGGGATGGCGAGCGGTGGATGGGTCTGGTGTATCTAGTCGGGAGTGTGGCGCTCGGTTATGTGGCGGTGTGGTTAGGCGCGGCTCTGATGACGCGCCGATAATGAAACGAGAGGGGCAGTGCTGAAGACGGAATGC
>DATFZA010000811.1:0-4702 GCA_035314765.1 Bryobacteraceae bacterium | reverse complement strand
AGCTTCAGGATATCGGCGGCGAATTCCTGCGCTACTTTGCGGGCGCCGGCGGCGTCCAGAGTTCCGACGTAAATCTTGCCTAGCAGTTGGGCCGAACTGACGGCGGGCTGAGTGACGTCGAAAAGCCAGCCGAAGAGCACGATCTGGTTGTCGCGGTCGGCCGCGTAGCCGAAGGCGAGATCGTCAGCGTTCACCGGCGGACCGGACCAATCCTTTAGCGCCAACCCCACATTCTGCCCGGCTGGATGGTCGCGGAAGTCCGATGGCTGCTGTGGGACGATCAACGGGAAAGTGGTTTTGGGAAGCATCTTGAGCTGGCCGGAGGCACTCAGCTCCTTATAGAGCGTTTCATTGAAGACGCCCATCTGTTGCTGAGCCGCACCCGTCCCGCGGAAATCGGGTATGGCGATGGCCTTCCTCGGTTTGTCTTCAATCACGATCTTAGTAGTCTGCGCCCTAAGCAGAATCGGTATCGCTGCCACGAAAACCAGAGCGAGAATTATGAGAGTATGTTTCATCGTCTTAATTGGAACCAGAGTTCGATCACACCGCCGTTGCTGCCACAGGTGATGGGTGGAAACTGAGTGATTTCCGCCAGCGCGCGCTGCGCCGATATGTCCACCTGGTAGTTACCGCTACTTTGTTTCTGCCGCAGGCCGTCAAACGTGCCGTCGCGGTGCAAATTGAACGTGAAGATTACCGGCGGAGCGCTCGGCAGGTGGCTGTCGATATCGCCGGTTCGCCATTTGGACGCGACCAACTGTTGAATTTGGGACGCGTAGGCTCCGCACTGGGTTCCGAGCGGGCCGCTGGGACCGACGCCGATCTGCCCGGAGCCGGCTTTGTCGAACATTTCGCTGCGGAGCGCCGGTGCGTCCTGGCTGTAGATTTGGCTCGGCCTGGTGATTGTTTCGGGATGATAGCTTTTCTGAACAACGGGGTCGCGAGCTAGATCGCGTTTGTGCCGGCTCTTGATGGGGATGGCGTCGGGATCGGGAGCTTTCGCTTTCGCTCGGGGCTCATTTTTCTGAATCTGCGGGAGCTGATTTTCTGTGTCGTTCGCTAAAGGGTTTACCCGGCCGCTGCGGTGAGGAAGTGGAATAGTTTTTACCGGATTCACCGCGACAGATGCGGGTCCGCCGCCTGGGTTTTCGACTCCCCAACTGACCTTCGCTTTGTTTTCTGTGTATGCGGTAACGAACAGAAGACCCACCACGAGCGCGTGAAACAGGATGGAGCCGAGAAACGGTTTGCCCAGCGGCTCACGCTCATCCAGGATGTCCACGTGCGAAGGCATGCGTCAGCGGGTGGGGGCGCTGTCCTCCGGTTGGGTGACCAAATTCACGCTGAGATGGGCTTGGCCCAGTTCGCTGATCACTTGCGCGATGGGGTCCCAGGTGGTCCCTTTGTCGGCTCGCACGTAAACTGCCTTGGCGGCGCCGAAGCGCTTGCGAATCTCCTCTCCGAGCAAGTGGATGTTCACCGGCTTTTCATTGAGGTACGAGTTGCCGTCGCGCGAGATATTGACCACTGGCAGATCCTTGGTGGTCTCCTGCGTCTGCTTGACCTTGGGAACATCTACTTCCAGGCCAAACTCCATCACGTGAGCCGTCAACATGAAGATGACCAGCAGCACCAGCACCACGTCCACCAGCGGCACGACGTTGATCTCGGAGAGCGTGCTGGTTGCGCGAAAACGTCCGCGGCCGGAGTTATGGCCTAGCGACGAAAAAGCCATGGGCCTCCATTGTGTGGGACAGGCTAGTAGCCTGCATGTGGGACAAGCTAGTAGCCTGCGGCGGGTTGGTAACCCGCCCGGGGCCGATTGACAATCGGCCGCACTCTCGAAAACGTGTCATCATGCCAGGCGCCACACAGCTACGATAATTTTGACCGAAGGAGTTCGGGATCGAGCCCGCTGTGTCCCCGTCCGCGCCGCCCACTCGCCGGTTCTTTCTTTCTTCCTTCCGTGCGCCCCGGCGCTCATGGGAAACAGGTTAACAACCTGCCCCACATTGAACCTGCTAGTCCTCAAAGGTCCGCTCCGTCAAATTGAGAAACTCCAGCGAGAAGTCTTCCATTCTGCCGCCGAATTCCTTGATGGTGCTGCCAAACCAGTTGAAGAAGATTGCCGCCGGAATGGCGGCGGCGAGACCCAGCGCGGTAGTGATCAAAGCTTCGGAAATTCCGGGCGCCACGGCTCGCAGGCTGGCGCTGCCGGCGGTCCCCAAACCCTGAAACGCATCGATGATTCCCCAAACGGTGCCGAACAAACCGATGAAGGGCGAAACCGTCGCGGTGGTCGCCAGCATCACCATGTTGCGCTCCAGGCGCGTGATCTCTTCGCTGATGCCAAGCTGCAGACTCCGCTCCAGCGCGAGTTTGTTGGTCAGGGTCCCGCGGCCTTTGATCTGGCGCTCCACTTCGTTGTAGCCGAAATCGAACACACCCACCAGAGGCGATGCCCGGAATTGTTCACTGGCGACGGCAACGGCCTGCAACCCGGACGCTTTGCGGAAGGCGCGCAAGAACGCTTGGTTGGCGTTCCGGGCGCTACGAAACGTACTCCATTTCGAGAAGATGACGGCCCAGGAAACCAGCGAGAAGACCGCCAGAATCGCCATAATCGCCTTGGGTAACAGCCCGGAAGCCTCGATCAATTCCCACGTTTTCAGTTGCAGGAAGATTACAGCGACGTGCGATGAATCCAACCCGTCTCCTTTCAACCATTATGATAGAGGACGCGAACAACTAACTGTTAGACGAACGGAAACTTCGTATAATTTCAAGCGAGTGCTGGTTGAACTGGTGGTCGAGAACTACGCGGTGGTGGAACGGGTCCGCGTGCAGTTCCATCGCGGGCTGAATCTTCTCACAGGCGAGACGGGCAGCGGCAAATCGATTGTCGTGGACGCGCTCGGGCTGCTGTTTGGAGGGCGTTCCTCGGCGGACATGGTGCGCTCGGAAACGGCCAAGGCCCGCATCTCCGGCATTTTTGAAACACCCAATGACCCCGCGCTACACGCCATGCTCGAGCAGGCCGGCGTCGAAGTGGAAGATGGCGAACTGCTCATCGAACGCGAGGTTTTGGCCGGGGGCAAGTCTCGGGTATTTGTCGGCAGCCGGCCGGCGACGGTGACTTTGCTGCGGGAGATTGCGCCGTATCTCGGGGACATCCACGGCCAACACGATCAGCAACAATTGTTTTCGAGTGAGGCGCAGTTGAGTCTGCTCGACGATTATGCCGGCGCTGACGATTTGGTTGCCCAGGTGGGACTGCTCTATCGCGAGTGGCATGAGACGGAGCTGGCCTTGGAAGCGCTGGAAAAGTCCGAGCAGGAGACGCTGCGGCTGGCCGATTTGTGGAGCTTTCAGAAGAAGGAAATCGAAGCAGCGGCGCTGAAGCCGGATGAGGAAGCGCAGTTGGAGCAGGAAAAGCGCGTGCTCCGCAATGTCGCCAAATTGCAGGAGAACGCGAATGCGGCCTACACCGCGCTGTACGATTCGCCGGAGAGCATTGTCTCGCAACTGCGGATCACATTGCGCCGCTTGGAGGAACTCGCGCGAATCGATTCAAGCGTGGATCCAATGCTCGAAGCGCTGAAGCCGGCGGAAGCGGCCATTCAAGACATTTCAAACGACCTGCAACATTATCTGGACAAGTTGGAAGCCGACCCGGACCGGCTGGAAGCGATCGAGACGCGGCTGGAGATCATCGACAAGCTGAAGCGCAAGTATGGCGCAACCGCTGAAAAAGTGCTGGGGTTCTTGGATACGGTGACCGCGCAACTGAGCGCAGTGGAGAACGCGGAGGAGCGCAAGAGTGAATTGCGGCGGAGGGTGGAACAGTTGTCCGCGCAGTATGCCAAGCAATCCGCCGAACTGACTGCGCTGCGCTGTTCAGCAGCCAATAAGCTCGCGAAAAAAGTGGAGAAGGAACTTGACTCTCTGGCGATGGCGAATTCGGTATTCAAGATTGAACTCAAGCCCGCAGCTTGGTCGGAGCGCGGCGCGGATCGGGTGGAGTTTCTGCTGTCATCCAATCGGGGAGAAGAGCCGCGTAGCTTGGACCGCGTGGCGTCGGGCGGGGAATTGTCGCGCATCGCACTGGCTCTGAAAACGTCGCTGGGGCAACCAAGCGCCGGCATCGCTCGGACCTTGGTGTTTGACGAAGTGGATACGGGGATCGGCGGAGGCGTGGCGGAGGCGGTGGGCCGCCGCTTGAAAAAGCTCTCCGGCGCCAGCCAGGTTCTGTGCGTGACGCACCTGGCGCAGATCGCCAGCTTTGCCGACCATCACTATCATGTGGAAAAACGCGAGGTGAAAGGACGCACGGTGGCCGAGGTGGAAAAGCTGACTCCCGAAGCGCGTATGCGGGAGATTGGGCGGATGCTCTCCGGTCAAACGGTGACGCCGGAGGCTCTCAAGCATGCCGAGCAGTTGATCCGACTGGGGACCGAAGTTGTCCGGTAGCGCGCCTGTAGGGCGGACGCCAATGGTCCGACCTCGGCACCACGACAGAAAGGAAGAAGGCCGGACGAGGACGTCCGGCGCCGTCCTGGGGGACGGCCCCACAAGGGCGTTGTTGATCCGATTGGGGCAGAAGTTGTCCACTAGTGGCCTGCAGCACAGGCTAAAGCCTGTGCCACGTTTGCTCCAGCATTTTGCCGTAATTGGTACACCTTCTGACAAGCCATTAGCG
>DATFZA010000810.1:0-3165 GCA_035314765.1 Bryobacteraceae bacterium | reverse complement strand
CGTAGAATGCCTGCGGCGAAACTTCAAGAAAGAAATTGCCGAAGGGAGAGTCATCGTAATGCCGGAAGGCGTTTGGGACAAAGAATCGACGGTCGACCTCTTCATCGGCGCCCAAAACTCGGGCTCGCACAGCATGATTTACAACCAAGGCCTTGGCTCGGTGAAGGTCAAGGTAGATACGCTCGATCACATGCGGGAGCGTCTGCAGCTTCCCAGGGTTGACTTCATCAAGACGGACATTGAAGGTGCTGAACAAAACGCCCTCCGCGGAGCCCACGAGACTTTGCGGTTGTTTAAGCCGCGGCTTCGGATGGACTCCAACCACCGCGAAGATGACATTCAGAGGCTTCCCGCCGTGGCGCGTGAGGGAAACCCCCAATATCAGGTCCACTGCGGTTATTGCGAAACGGCCTACAGCCAGTTTCGGCCCCACGTGCTGCTCCTCGAATAGGGGAGGGAAGGAAAGGAAAGAGGGGACAGCCCGCGTGTTTCCTGGTTTCATGCTTCGTACGGAAGCACCATCTGGCTGATATTGCCAGAAGTAGCAACGCCTGGGTCCTTTTTCGGCCGGCCACCCTGCTTCGACTCAAGTACGCGACCGAGTTGTGCGCCGGCATTCGCGACAAAATCGGCCGAGCCGAACGGACGCCCAGTATAAGTACTGCGCCGAAGCGCTATTTCTGCCTCGGTCAGTGACTCCGGGCTCAGAAACTCGCGCCAGTCCCGGATCGAGAACGTTGACTGCCAGTCTCGCAAGTCCAGCCACGGCGGAGCCGCAATCAACCCCATATGAACCGCTGCGCTCGACCACAACCAGTCCTCTGCCCGGCCCACCAGCGCGGCGCGGACGGGATTGCGCTCGACATAACGCATGGCGACCCACACGTGGCTGCGCTCCAAGACACAGGAAAAGAAACGATTCTGCCAGAAGTGACCGCTCCGGTCGCGCAGCGCGTTGGCATAGTGCGCGTATTTGCCGTGCGCTTCGCCAAAGGCCTGAGCGAGCGCGGTCGCGGTGGACGGAATCACAATCCAGTGGACGTGATTGGGCATAAGGCAGTACCCGCTCATCGTCAAGCCGAAGCGATCCGCCGCACTGAGAACGAGTTGCAGGTAAACTGACCGATCCGCGTCACGAAGGAAAATAGCCTGGCGATTCACGCCGCGCTGGGTAACGTGGTGGGGGAGGTGTGGCAAGACGGCTCGTGGCATTCGCGGCATCGGAAGATGCGTGCGGGCGAGCGGCAGTTGTTCTCACGAAAACTTGGAAACACGCGGGCTGTCCCCCAACGAGCAGATCGCCGCACACACTCGTTCCACCTGGTCCTCTCTCAGGTGAGGAAACATCGGCAGGCTCAGCACCGTTTCGCTAGCTCGCTCGGCCACCGGGAAATCGCCTGCTTTATAGCGCGAATCGGCGTAGGCGGGCAGCAGATGAATCGGCACCGGATAGTGGACCGCGCTGCCGATTCCCTCCGATTGCAGAAACTGTTGCATCCGATCCCGCTCGGGCGTTTGAATTGTATACAGACAATACACATGCCGCCCGCCCGAGCTGGCAAAAGGCACGGTGACTTCCGCGTCGGCCAGTAATTGATCGTACAACGCCGCCCTTTCCTGCCGCATCTGGGTCCAGGCTTCCAAGCGGCGGAGTTTCACCCGCAAGATTGCTCCCTGCATCCCGGGCAGGCGATAATTGAAGCCTCTTATCGTGGGCCGGTATTTTTGTTCCTGTCCCCAATCCCGCAAAACCCGCATCTTTTGCGCATACTCGGGATTGTTAGTCACCGTCATACCGCCTTCGCCGGCTGCCGCCAGGTTCTTGGTCGGATAAAAGCTGAAGCAGCCGATATCGCCAAGCGCCCCCACGCGCCGCCCCTTATACTCAGCGAAATGCGCCTGAGCCGCATCTTCGATCACAACTAGGGAGTGCTTCGTCGCCAGCGCCAGAATCGGATCCAGGTCCGCGGGTTGCCCGTACAGATGAACCGGCAAAATGGCCCGAGTGCGGGAGTTGACTTTGGCTTCGATTTGCGTGACGTCGATATTGAATGTCCGCGGGTCGATATCGACGTAGACGGGCGTAGCTCCGCAGTAGTAAATCGCCGCCACCGTCGCATAGAACGTGAACGGCGCCGTGATCACTTCGTCTCCTGGGCCGATTCCGGCCGCCAATAGCGCCAGGTGCAGAGCGCTGGTTCCGGAATTCAGGCCGACCGCGAAACGCGCCCGGCAGCACGCGGCGAACTCCTCCTCAAAAGCGGTAACCTCGTCGCCGAGAATAAATTGGCTGGTTTCCCAGGTGCGCGCTACCGCGGCGTCAAGCTCTTCCTTCAACTCCCGGTATTGAGCGCCAATATCAATGAGAGGAATCAACCCTCAGTGTCTCATCATTGTGAGACTCTATACGTTCGGGTCCGCGTTCGCAAGTCTTGACGAGCAGATCAAGGGAACTATTGAGCCGGGCAAGTTAGCGGACTTGGTGCTGCTTTCGGAAGATATCCTTTTCGATCGATCCGGCGCGGATCCGCGAGGCGAAGGTTGCGTTGACCGTGTTTGATGGCCGCGTGTTCTCGCGATAGAGCATACGCCAGTAGCGCAGTCGAAGGAAATGCCCATTCCTGAGCGGAACATAAGGTGGCAGAAGCTGGACGCGCCACGACGTGAAGGCTCTGCCGAGCCGTGTTTGATGGCCGCGTGTTGTTCTCGCGATAGAGCATGCGCCAGTAGCGCAGTCGAAGGAAATGCCCACTCCTGAGCGGAACATAAGGTGGAGAAGCTGAACGCGCCACGACTTGAAGGCTCTGCCGGCCGTGTTTGATGGCCGCGTGTTGTTCTCGCGATAGACAGCGCGCGGCGCGAAACCGCTCCACAAGTTCCCATGATCGGCTCCATCGGCGCTACTTCCCAGTTGGAACCGAAGGCCAACGTGGGCCCGCATCCAGCAAAGAACGAAAAGCGTAGGTTCCCTTAGCCCGTTCGGGTCCGATGCGTTTTTCCGCCCAGCGACCGTCGTTGATCGCGTGATGCGGCTGGATGGAAGCGACTACGCCCAGCTTGGCGAAGCGAGGGATGTCTTCGGCGCGCAGGTGCTGGGCATGCTCGATGCGGAAACGGGAAATTCCAAATCAGATAATTGGCTTTGTCGCCTATGGCGCGTACGGC
>DATFZA010000809.1:0-4824 GCA_035314765.1 Bryobacteraceae bacterium | reverse complement strand
GCGGTTGTGCAGAGCGACCCAATCCGCGAGAGCCTCGGCCTCAGCCACTGTCCCCATTGCGTCCACCAGCACCGCGTCGTACTCGCCGAAGATTAAAGTCGACGTGATAGGGTCAAAGCCGAGCGCTTCGCCGAAGGGCTTTGGCCGCTCGCCTACCATTGCCTTTCCCGGTGCGGTAAAGACGTTGACACCCAGCGTGTTCGACGTGATGGGGGCGCTCATGTGCGTGGTCTCCTTAAGTTCATATGATGCTCCTATGATTGTCTGTCTACTCCAAAGTTGTCATCACGCGCGAGCAGGGACTAAGCGTCGCTCCCTCCGTTCACCTCGTGCCGTACGCCGTGAAAATGTAATCCTTGGCCGCGACTCTCGTATGGCAAGCAAAGCCGCAAGTGACGACGCCGGTCGCATCGGGCTTGAACGTGTCCGACCCGGGATCATAGTCAAACACGGCGTATGCCCATCCCTTCGTGCTCGGGAATTTCTTGGTGTTCTTCTCGATGAGGAAAACGTCTTGTAAGGTGTCCGGTATTCTCACTGAAAAAGGGGCTTCCGTGCTCTTTTTCGGTTTCCACTCGATTTTTGCAATCTTGGAGCCGTCGGGAAAAGGCTTGCCGTTGCCGGGAACGCCGGCCCGGTAGGCGTCGATCATCGTGGGATTGGCGACCATCACCTTCAGCAGCTCTTCAGTCTGACTGACGGCGACAACCTGCCAGTTCTCGTACCCCCTGAAATCAGAGAATGCGAGGCCATCTGGCACGCGCAGTGTGTACTTGTCCTGCGCGGCAAAGACCCTGCCGCCCAGGACCGCTAGCGCTATGCCAAGTGCGGCTGCTGAAACGCCTCGTAAACCGCGTGATGGCAAAAACGTTTTGTCCAACATGACTTCCTCCTGCTAGACGTGTTTATGCGCAGCGGAGCGCATTTGGTAACTTGCAGGCGCACGCTTCGGGCCAGGTTTTGCCCCTCGGTCCGAAATGCTGGAAATTGCCGTGACCTGAGCGGTTTAGCGTGAACGCTTGTAGGTCGGGCGGCGCCGTTCAGATATCTGATGTCGGGCGGCTGGCACCGCGGGTAGACTTCCCAATGGCTCTTCGTCCGTTGCCATTGGCGCTTGCTGACAGCGCGACGATGGGGAGAGTATAGCCCATTTCTCGAATGCGGATGGTGGCTTCAATGCCGCTTAGCTCAAAGCAGTCTCCCAACAAAATAATTCCTCCGTCCCTGATCAGCCCGATCGCTCTCAAAGCGGAGCAGCTTTCCCGTTCCCCAACGCGCCAAACCAGGTTTATGAATTCACCCAGATCGGCATCAATAATTACGATCAAGGCGGCTTCCGCCTCGATCACTACTTCGATCTTCCGGCATTTGGCCCGCTACACCACGCGCACTTATCATGAACCGATCCACGCTAGACATGCGGTAAGCATACAAATATGCGCCGCTAGAACCGGACGCTTTCGGTCAACTCCGCTGGAATGTGTGGCTCCCCAGATGCGATTCGAACCAGGTTTTACAGGATCTTTTTGAGGTGCCGCGGCATTGAGGCGGGACGATCAACAGTTGCCGGCCTCAGAACTTCAAGGACAGTCTTCCAACGCGCCGGGCTATGCGAAGAAAGCATCCAGCATGTGCCCACGACAACTGGAGTTGAGGGGTTGTGCGCGCCGCTGCGCGAGTGGTAGTCTCAGGTTCGTGGGCCGAAAACGTCGAGTGGGCGATGGTGATATGGAATATGTAACGCGCTGGCGGATGCTAGTCGCCGGAGATCGGTTTGCAACCACCAGCGATCCCATTTTCGCCATCGCCCTGTCGCTCGGCCATGAATCGGAGAGCGCCCTCCGCACTGCCTTGAAACGAATCCCAGGCTGTTCGCGCGAATACAGCCGGAACCTGAATGGCGCCTGATCCCTTGTCGTTGCGGGCTCTAATACTGATTCTCGTTCTTTGCCGCTCAGCGGCGCTGGCAGCCCAGGTTCTGCCTCAGGGGGTTCGCAATATCCTGACATACTCCACGTACCTCGGTGGCGCGAGCAACGATTCTCCGCATGCCGTGGCGGTCGATCCCAAAGGCAATGTCTATGTAGTCGGGGAAACCGTTTCCGGTGATTTCCCGGTCACCGCTGGCGCATTTCAGCAGCAGCACGCCGGAGTTCCCGGCACCGATTACAGCATCTTCACAGGTAGTCCTCATCCGGACGCTTTTATTGCCAAATTCGATCCCACCGGAAAGATCGTTTATTGCACCTATCTCGGTGGCAGCAGCGATGATGTCGCTTATGCCGTCGCCGCCGACGGACAAGGCAACGCGTATGTGGCTGGCACCACGATTTCACCAAACTTTCCGGTCACAGCGGGCGCCTATGAAACCGCCGCCAAGTCGAACCTCGTTCACTCATTCGTAACTAAAGTCAACCCAACCGGTACTGCGCTGATCTATTCAACCCTAATCGGTGGCTCGGGCCGAGATACTATCAATTCTTTGCGCCTCGACGCCGCCGGAAACGTCTACGTTGCCGGCCAAACCACGTCCACCGACTTTCCCGTCACTGCCGGGGCATTCCAAACCACCGCCTTTGCTGGAACGGGGGTCAATCCCAATACCCATGGTTTCGTCGCTAAGCTCAACACCACCGGATCGCAGTTGGCTTACGCCACGTATCTGACTGGCTCCGCGGGCGCCTATCCAAAAGCGCTGGCCCTCAATTCCGCGGGTGAAGCGTTCATCACCGGCGCCACGCCGTCCGCCGATTTCCCGACCACGAATGGCGCCTGGCTTACGGCCTACCCGACCTCTGGCGATGGTTTCCTCGCGCGTCTCAACGCCGCGGGATCGGCGCTCATCTATTCGACATTCGTCCCTGCTGCGCCTGTAGCGCTCGATCTGGATTCCACCGGCGCAGCCTATCTGGGCGGACCTGCCGTCAGCACATTCCCCGTCACGCCCGGCGCTTTCGCGAGTCAGAGTAGTTCTGCCTTCTTCGTCGCCAAACTCGATCCGTCCGGCAGCAGGATTGTCTTCAACGCCCAAATCGGCGGCGACCACAACTCGGTGCTCAATGCAATTGCGGTGGACACCCAGAACAATATCTTTGTCACTGGGGCCACGACCTCTTCCAATTTTCCAATCACTCAAAACGCTTACCAGACCGGTTATAGCGCTTCCATGTGCTTTCTGCCCGGTATTGGGCCATTTGAACCGGGCAGCGATACTCCCGACTGTAACGACGCTTTCGTTACCGAACTCGACTCTTTTGCCACAAAGCTTTTGTACTCGACGTATCTTGGCGCAAACGGACCCGACTACGCTGTCGCCGTTTCCCTCGCGCCCGATGGCTCCATTTATGTCGCCGGCACTACTTCATCCGCCATCTTTCCGGCCACGGCAAACGCCTTGGAAACGCATCGCTCCTTTGGTGCGGATTGCACCTTTGAAGGCTCTCCTTCCGCAATCGGAGCCGAGCCGTGTGACGATGCTTTTTTGTCTCATTTGAGCCCCGTCAATCCCGCGCCTGTGGCGCCTTTTGAGATCGTCAACGCGGCTAGCTTCCTGCCCGGCGCCATAGTTCCCGGCGAACTCATCGCATTGTTTGGCGTCAATCTTGGACCCGCGCAACCTTCTCAGTCTCAGCTCGACGCAAATGGCTTGTTGTCGACTTCGCTGGGCGGCATACGTGTCCTGTTTGACGGCACACCCTCTCCTTTGCTCTATGTCGGTCCTGATCAAATCAACGCCGTAGTTCCCTACAACACATCCGGCAAGCAGAAAGTGCAGGTGACGATCGAAACCACGGGAACAGCCGATCTCTCGCAATCGATCGGCATCGCCTTGGTTGATCCAGGGTTCGTCGCCGTGGCTCCGGGTCTATTTTCTGCCCAGGCTTCCGGTTTCGGGGAAGCCGCCGCGTTCAATGAGGACGGCACCGTAAACGGCCCCGCGCATCCCGCCGCGCCTGGCTCGGTGGTTGGCCTCTACGCAACCGGCCTCGGCGTAACCAATGTGACCGTGCCGGACGGCACCATCACCGTCCCATCGCTGCTTCCGCTAAACATGGGCCCGATCGAAATATTTATCGATGGCCAGATCACGCACACCCAGTATGCCGGCAACGCCCCTGGTTTCGTGGCCGGGGTCTCGCAGGTTAACGTCCTCATTCCCCCCGGCACCCGTTCCGGCAATGTACCCATCTACCTCTCCATGGGCCACGTCGTCACCAGCCAGTCCGGAATGTTCATCTCGGTTCAGTAATGCCGGTCGCTTCAGCGCGGCTTAAGCTGGAGAAGAATCTTGCAAAATTCGTGGACGTTGTCCAGCGCCGAATTCCAACAAAACACCATTACGTCGAACACGGGCAACCCTTCTCGCAGAAAGAAACCATGGAAAATTCTGTCTTTGCCGCGATTGAAAGCGTGAATGACCTCGGCCGGCCGGCGGGCGTGTGTACGGATCGGTAAACTAGAAGAAGGCGGCCATTACGGAACGCGGAAAACCTCCCTCTGCCGACACCTCGGAAAGAACCCGAGCTAGCTACGAGGCCGGTGTCGTCGGTGGCGTGCGTCAAGAGGGCATGGCGGTGCGTTGGCTGCCGGTTCCCTCGCGAGAATTAGGAGACCTGTTTTGTCGTACTCTCGTTGTTTTTGGTTTTTCGCTCTCGCCGCCGCGGCCGCGCTGTTCCTGTGCAGTTGCAACCGGCCCAGTACCGTGCAGGCCCGAGCCGGTGAGGCGCCTACGGTGCGCGTTGTCTCGGCGATCGCCAAGGACGTTCCGCTCGATCTCTCGAGCATCGGCAATGTCGAAGCCATCGCGTCGGTGGACGTGAAATC
>DATFZA010000808.1:0-12143 GCA_035314765.1 Bryobacteraceae bacterium | reverse complement strand
ATCGTTGCCGGTGGGCGAGAGCGGTCCTTCGTTGAAATTGCTGGTCGGCTCCTCGGTGTCGTTGAAGGTATAGAGCGTCCAGTTATTGAAGTTGCCGTCGGGGCGATAGTAATGGATTCGAGCGTAACCCGGCAGCAGAGTCGCCGGTTCGTTCGCCGGATTAGGGGCGCTGGTGTACAGCGCGTCGACCCCGGAAACCGCCCAGAACTCGATCCCTTGCGTGGAAGGATCGACAAATTCGTTCGGCCCCGGATCTTTCTGGTCGCCGCCGGCTGCGGTGGGATTGTGGATGATGAGCCCGACATCGTGTGCGTTGGCGATGACGCCGACATCGAAATAGACGCCAAAGCTGTCGCTTCCGCTCGCCACCACGGGACCGCTGCCATAATCGCCGGTGTTCTCGGTGGTGTCGTCAAAGGCATAAACGGTCCAGCCGGAGTAGATGCCATCGCCTCGGTGGTAATGAATCCGAATATGGTTTGCGGGAATCTGCGCAAATGCCGGCGCGGCCAGCGCGCACAACCATATTGCCAGCAGAAAGAAAGGAGATCGCAGCAGGCGCATCGCGGGTTTCAACATGGAGTCCCTCGCTTAACAAGTCCGGAAAACGGACCGAATTTCCAGCCAAGTCATCGTAGCACAGCTGGGTATGTCGAAAACCGCACCCCCTCGGCCCTCGGTCACGGCGCTCGCGAATTTCCCCAAGCCCTGCAACACCAACCACTTCGACCCCATCGCCGTAACCCCGCCGAGCCGTTTTTCACCCCTCGCCTGCTATCGTCTTAGTACACCGTTTCGCAATTACCGTCTCGTAATGCCGCTTGGCCCCCCGCTCACGGTCGGGGAAACTTAGCCTAACCCCGAACGTTAGTGAGGGGACCTGCGAAACCGTGTACTTAGCGAAAGGACTCAACCGATGCAAACCGGCCCACGCACTGCCGAAGGCAAAGCAGCTTCTTCCCTCAACGCCATGTCTCACGGCCTAACCTCAAGAATGGTCGTCCTCCCCGGCGAAGACCCGGCCCAATTTCAATTTCTCCGGCGCGGTCTGCTCAAAGAGCATCAGCCCGCCACGCCGACCGAAAAGCTCCTCGTAGAGGAAATGGCCCAAGCCCACTGGCGCTTGGATCGCGTCCGCCGCCGTCAGGACCAAGCCTTCGACACCGAAACGCTAGACACCAAGCTCCTGGCCCTGCTCCATCGCTACGCCACCGGCTACGAGCGAACCTTCTTCAAATCGCTGGAAACGCTCAAGAAACTCCAGCGGGAGCGCCTCGCTCCACCCCAGCAATCTTTCGTTTCGAAAAAGACTGAGCAGGAGGCTTTCTTCAAAATGATGGACGCCATCACCGCCCCGCCAGGCCCGCCCCTGGACTTCGCGAACGTGAAGGATATCGCCGCGCCCGGCGCCGCCTGACCCCGGCGAGAGCCCAAATCCCGTTGCTTTCGCCCGATCTGTGTTAATCGGCGTTTATCGGCGGCCCATAAACAATTCCCAGAGGTATTGGTTCAGCGCGGTATCTATCCTCTGAACACACTACATCGGAACGCCATGGCTTACCATCAGAAGTAATGGGTCCCCAAGCAGAGCCGCAAAAGCTACCGATCGCCGGCGTCAAGAATCTGATCGCCGTCGGATCGGGCAAGGGCGGCGTCGGGAAAACCACCGTCTCCGTCAATCTGGCCATTACCCTCGCGCGTGCGGGCAACAAAGTCGGCCTCATGGACGCCGACGTTTACGGACCCAATGTGCCGCTGATGATGGGCGTCCGCGCCACGCCGCACGCCATTGGCGAGCGCATTCAACCCCTCGAAAAATATGGCGTAAAAGTAATGTCGATGGGCTTTCTCAATCCCGGAGACAAGCCGCTCGTCTGGCGCGGTCCCATGCTCCACAGCGTGATCCAGCAGTTTCTGCGCGGAGTCGATTGGGGCGAACTCGATTACCTGATCATCGACCTGCCGCCGGGCACCGGCGATGTGCAATTGACGCTGATCCAGACCGCGCCGCTGACCGGCGCAGTGGTGGTCACCACCCCTTCGGACGTTTCCCTCGAAGACGCACGCAAAGCGATTCATATGTTCCAGCAGGTGCGCGTCCCGATCCTCGGCCTGGTAGAGAATATGAGCTACTTGCTGTGCCCGCACTGCAACGAACGCATCGATGTATTCAGCCACGGCGGTGGCCGCAAGACCGCGGAAGCCATGAACGTCTTCTTCCTGGGAGAACTGCCCCTCGATCCGGCGGTGCGCATCGGAGGCGACTCCGGCCAACCCGTCGGGCTGAAAGACGCGCCCGCTTTCGAAGCGATAACGCGCCAGATGGAGCGCCGCGCGCTCGAAGAGAGCGGCAAAAAAGGTCCCACCGTCCAAATAGAAGATTGATGAGCGCACTGATTCTAGACGGCAAGAGAATCCGTGACCAGATTCTCGGCGAATTGAAGCCCCGCATTGCCCGCTTGCCGCGTCCGCCCGGGCTGGCTGTAGTTCTGGTGGGTCATGATCCCGGCTCGGAAGTTTATGTCCGCAACAAGATCAAAGCGTGCGCCGATCTGGGAATTTATAGCGAAAAGATCGCGCCTCCCGACACCATCGCCACTGACGAACTACTAGGCATTGTGGAGGGCCTGAATCAACGCCCGGAGATCGACGGCATTCTGGTGCAGATGCCGTTGCCCAAACAGGTAGATTCGCGCCGGGTGCTGGTTTCCATCCAGCCCGATAAAGATGTGGATGGCTTTCATCCGGTCAACGTCGGCAACCTGGTCGCCGGTATTCCCGGCCCGCGCGCCTGCACACCGTCAGGCATCATGGAGATGCTCAAGCGCTATGAAATCGGCGTCGCGGGCAAGCATGCCGTGGTCGTGGGACGCAGCGATATCGTGGGCAAACCGATGGCCTTGCTGCTACTGCACGCCAATGCAACTGTCACCATATGCCATTCGAAAACCGCCGATCTGGCCGCCGAATGCCGGCGCGCTGATATTCTGATCGCGGCCATCGGACGCGCCAATCTGCTCGGACGGAATCATATTCAGCCGGGCGCCGTGGTGATCGACGTGGGCATGAACCGCATGCCGGATGGCAAGCTGCTCGGCGATGTGGACCAGGACGCGGAGCGCGAACTGGCTTCGGCTTTCACCCCCGTTCCAGGCGGCGTCGGACCGCTCACCATCGCGATGTTGATGTCCAATACGGTCGATGCCGCGGAACGGCATTTATGCTCCGCGTCGGGTTGACCGGCGGGCTCGCCAGCGGCAAGAGTCTTGTGGGCCGTGAATTGGCCAGGCTCGGCTGTCATGTCATCAGCGCCGACGAGCTGGGTCATGAAGTGATGCTGCCCGGCGGAGAAGCTTACGCTCCTATCCTCGCGGAGTTCGGCGGCGGAATCCTCAACGCCGAGGGCCAGATCGATCGCGCGAAATTGGCGGCATCGGTATTCGTCGATCCCGCCCGCCTCGAGAAGCTCACCCGCATTGTGCATCCCGCCGTTACCAGAAGGCAACAAGCTCTCGTCGCCGATATCGCTAGCCGCGAACCCGGCGCAATCGTCGTGCTAGAAGCGGCTATCCTGGTAGAAACGGGTGGCTATCGCAACTTTGACCAGCTGATCGTGGTCGTTTGCCGCCGGGAGCAGCAGATCGAACGTGCCCTCGAACGCGAGAAGTCCACGCGCGAAGATGTCCTGGCCCGGCTCGATCGCCAGTTGCCGTTGGAAGAAAAACGAAAAGTGGCCGATTACGTGATCGATACGTCGGGTACAAAAGAAGAAACGCTGGCGCAGACGCGCCAGGTCTACCAATCGCTCCGGAGTTTATCAGCATGAGGTTCCGTATTTTGGTTCTTGCCGCCCTCCTGGTGGGTGGGTTTCTGGCCGTCACCTCGAAGACTCAGTGGGTGCAACACCGCTGGCTTCAGCCGGATCCGCATGGCGAATCGATCTGGTCCGGACCGGCCGCCAAAGCCTCGGGTTTGAGCGTCGATGAGCTGAACAACATCGACATCTACAAACGGGCCCATTCGGCCACCGTGAATATCACCAGCACTGTGATGCGGCGCAACTTCTTCTTCGACGCGATACCGGCTACGGGTTCCGGCTCCGGCTTTATCGTGAATGGCGATGGCCGCATTCTCACCAACAACCACGTCATCTCCGAGGCCACGCGCATTGAGGTCACGCTGTCCGATCAGACCAAGTACCGCGCCACCTTGCTGGTGCGCGATCAATACAACGATCTGGCGCTTCTGCAGATCACCCCAAAAAAGCAGCTTCCCACGTTGCATCTCGGCGATTCCGAAGGGCTGCAGGTCGGACAGAAAGTATTGGCCATCGGAAATCCTTTCGGCTTCCTCGAGGGCTCGCTGACGGTGGGTGTGGTCAGTTCGCTGGGCCGCGCCATCCGGGGCGAGAACAACATTGAACTCGAAGGGCTGATCCAGACCGACGCCGCGATCAACCCGGGCAATAGCGGCGGCCCGCTGCTCGATTCCGCGGGCAATGTCATTGGCATCAACACCGCCATTCTCGGATCGGGGGGCAACATCGGGATCGGCTTCGCCATGCCCATCAACCGCGCCAAAGCCATGCTGGACGATCTGCAAGCCGGCCGCAAGCGGCCCAGGCTGGGCGTCTCCGTTGTGCCCATCTCCGGCGATTACGCCGATGTACTCAAGCTGCCCGCGTCGGGCGGCCTGCTGATCCAGCAAGTGAGCCCCGGCAGCGCCGCTGACCGCGCTGGCCTGCATGGCGGCCGGGAAGAGGTGCAAATCGGTAACGTTCAACTCGCCATTGGCGGCGACCTGATCATGTCGATTGACGGCAAACCGGTGGACCGTGACGACGCCATCAGCCGGGCTCTGTCGCGCAAGCATGCGGGCGACACCATCGAACTCACCATCTTCCGCAACGGCCGTACCATGAACGTGCGCGTGACTCTAGGCGAAGAAAATGCAGTCTAGCACCCGCCACGAAACAAACTTGGCACCGCATTCCGACGCGCGCGGCTCAGTCACGCATTCCGACGCGCGCGGTTCGGCCGCGCTTTCCGAGCCGCGACCGTTAGGGAGCGGTTGTGTAGACACGGCCCCTTAGCCCGCATGTCGCGCCGTGAACTGGCCTCGCTGCTCAAGGACGCCTACCTGTCTTGGGACCGCCACAATGCCCAGACCATGGGCGCGTCCCTCGCCTACTTCACCGTGCTGTCGCTGGCGCCTCTGCTAGTCGTCGCCGTAGCCATCGCCGGACTGGTGTTCGGGCGCCAAGCCGCGCAAGGCATCGTGGTCGATCAAATCCGCGACCAGGTGGGAATCTCAGCCGCGCAGGTGATTCAAAACATCCTGGTGCACGCGCGGTCGCCTTCGGCCGGCATCCTCGCCAGCACGCTCGGATTCGGCACGCTACTGTTCGGCGCCGCCGGCGTGTTCACTGAGCTGCGCAGCGCATTGAACCGTATCTGGGACGTACCGCCCACCCCGTTTGGATGGAAAAGCCTGCTGACCGATCAATTGCGCTCCTTCGCTCTCGTGCTCGGCGCCGGTTTTCTTCTGCTGGCCTCGCTGGTGCTGAGCGCCGTTCTAAGCGCCGCGAAGGGATTCTTATCCTCGCTCTGGATTGCCAGCGCGCTCAGCTCCTGGATCGTCGTCCTGCTGTTGTTTGCCCTGCTGTATCGCCTGGTCCCCGCGGCCCGCATTCCGTGGAGCGATGTTTGGATCGGCGCAGCCGCCGCCTCGGTGCTTTTCACGCTCGGCAAACACTTGGTCGCAATGTATCTCACCAAAGCGAGCGTAGGGTCGGCTTACGGCGCCGCCGGTTCGCTGGTGCTGTTGCTGGTGTGGGTCTACTATTCGGCGCAGATATTTCTGTTTGGCGCAGAGTTCACCCGCGTCTACGCGGGCCGCGAAGGCTCCCGGCGGATGCCTCGCGTAGTGTAGGGCCGTCCCCCTGGACGGCGCCGGACGCCCTCGTCCGGCTTGCTTTACGAGCGGCCTTCCGTTAGTGCAGCGCCTACGGCCGGTGCGTCACTGGCTGCATTCCACCCTGGAAGCTTCCGGGTCGATGGCCGCAAATGCCGGGCTCCGCAACAGTCGTTTGCGCTCTTCTGGCTGATACCGCGCAAACGGAAAGTGGTAACAGCCCAGGTAGCTCATGGAGGTGCACTCCGGTTCGCCGTCGAGCTTTCGATGCGAGTCGCAGTCCGGTGGGTGGGGTAAACCAAACGCGTGGCCCAGTTCATGGGCGATGGCGCCCACGGTGAGGCAACTGGGCTGCATGCCGACTTGATTGAGGATGTCCTGCCGCAAGAGCAGCCCCACTCCTCCCCCTCCTTGCGGCGGAATCTTCGGCAGATCCGCGTCCAGAAAGTACACCCAGATGTATCGCGAATCGTTGTAGGAGCCGCCAGTCAGGGAAAAGGCCTCTGTCACGACCATTCTCCAAAGGGCCTCCCGGTCCGTTCCCCGGCCAGCCTGGCTATACCAACTTTCGGGGTGCCTGGTTTGGACCGTTTCTACCGCTGGATCGGCCAACGCGAAAGTAACTCCCTTCTCTAGCTCGTCAAAATACCAGCGTTGCGCGGCCACCATCGAGCGCCGAACGCCTTCTGAGAACTCCACCCGGGGGGTCACGTCTGACGGCGCCAGATACACCACTTTCAATCGGGGATGCGGATTATAACGGACCAAAGCCAGAATGATCCAGCCCAGAAACAAGCCTGACATCCAACCTAGAAGGCGCCTAGAACGCACGAGTATCTGTTCGACAGAAAGGGCATCCGCCTTAAGATGCTGTGAACAGGCTAATGGAAGACCAACTCCATGTAGACTTCAGCGCGAGCATAGGCCGAAGGCACGATGCGCTCAGGAGCGAGATGTTCAAAGCCCATCGATTCATATAACCGGACCGCGGGCGCAAGCTTGCGATTGGTTTCGAGGTAAAGACGCCGTGCCCCGGACGCGCGCGCCGCGGCAATCACCGCCCCGAGAAGACGCCGTCCGATACCGCGCCCTTGCGCGCGCTCCGTCACCGCCATCTTCGACACCTCAAACTCGCCCGGACCAATTGCGAGCAAAGCGCAGCAGCCAACTGCTTGGCCCTCCTGGACGGCCAAGAAAATGCGCCCGCCGCGATCCAGAATGGCCCCTTGCGGATCGCTGAGCGCCTCCATGTCCTTAGACTCCAAAACGAAATACCGGCTGATCCATTCTTCGTTGAGCTGCCGAAAAGCGTTTTCATCGCCCGGCGCGAATTCGCGGATCGCCACCTCGGCCACCGAACTGTTCCTGAGCATTGTCACTTCAAACCAAAGTTACGGCGGAAACGCCTCAGATGTCCAATAGCTAAAAAGTGCCTGTCTATATCATGGAGATATGAGTGCAGAGATCGAGCTTCGCCATCTGCGGTACTTTCTCGCCGTCTCGGAGACACTTCATTTCAGCAAGGCGGCGCAGCGGCTTGGCATGGCCCAGCCGCCGCTCAGCCAACAGATCAAGCAGCTCGAAAAGTTGGTGGGTCACCGTCTTTTTGACCGGACCACGCGCGGCGTGAAGCTGACGCTGGCCGGCCAGCTTCTGGCCGAACGCGCTCGCAGCACGCTCGAAAAGGTTGAAGACGATCTCGCACAGGTGCGGCGCCTCGGACGCGGCGAAGAAGGAACTCTCACCGTCGGTTTCAGCGGTTCCGCGATGTTCACCAACCTCCCCGCCGCCATTGAAGCCTATTGCCGCCGTTATCCCAAGGTGGAGCTTCGCCTGCGCGAGCTGGCCACATCCGCCCAGATCGCCGCCCTGGTCTCCGGCACCTTGGATTTGGCCTTCTTGCGGGATGGCGATCCCACCGCGGGAGTTCAAATCGGCACGCTGCTCGAAGAACGCTATGTCGCGGTATTGCCCGAGCCACATGCGCTGGCGCGAAAGCGCTCACTTCGCGTGCAAAATCTGAGTCGCGAGCCTTTCGTACTCTTCGCTCGCCGCATGGGACCACTTGCTTTTGACAGAACCGTCGCCTGCTGCGAGAAGAACGGGTTCCGGCCCAATATTGTCCAGGAAGCGACACAATGGCCGACCATCGTCCGCCTGGTAGCCGCGGGCTTGGGCGTAGCTCTTGCGCCCGCCTGTGTGGCGACCATCGCCATTCCGGGCGCGGTGTACCGCGAGGTGCACGCCGCGTGCAGAACCACAGTAGATCTGGGAATCAAAGCGGGATCGGATAAGATCCTGGCCAAGAATTTCGTCGAGATCGTCCGCGGATATCTTGCCAGGTAATTCAGTTCGGCGGGGACAACCAAGGCGTCGTCAGTTTTGAGCCAAAGACCTCGAACGAAGCACGGAGAGAGTAGCCTTGATTCAGCAGCGCTGCTAGGGGAACGTCTTTCCGGTCAACGACGGAGATTGTCTGTGGAATCGGAAATGTAAGGGCTTGCACCACGCCCGGCTTGAGACGCAGCTATATAGGCGTCGGGAGACTCCCCGGGTGTTCCCTCAGCGATAGCATTCGCGTCACCGGCCAGCGGAAAGCCGGCGGCAATCCCAAAGGCGCCCCGCGTCCGGCCGGCTACGGAAGCGGAGTCCGCACTCGCGCCGTCCCCAGCGTGGACGAGGTGATCGAAGAGGCCGGACTCCCGCCGCTGCCGGCGCTGTCGGCGGGAGAACAAAAGATGATCGGCGAGCGTGGCGCAGCCGCGTTCGCCAGTTCTCGATCGATGGCCCCAGATCGGCACGGGCTTCTGGCGACCAGTTGACCGTAATGCGCTCGGGGGCGGCGTCCTCGCTCACTGCTTCAGGCCGAATTCGCGGAGGACTTCGTCGTGCGGGATGCCCTCTCCGCGAGCGAGTGAAGCACGGGCGCGGTCCAGCGCGGCGGCGGTGTCTGGCGTGAGATCTTCCTCTTCCACTTGAGCGAGCGCCAGTGCAGACTGCGGACGGCAATCAGCTCTTATATTGTCCCTCCGCCTGCGCCCCAGTGGCGACGCGACGCGAAGCCAGGGACACGGATTTACCGAGCTACTTAGGGCCGCTGGCTGGAGTCCAAATTTCGGCGAGTTTGGACTCCAAATGGACTCCGCGTGACCTCTTCCGCGATGTGGAAGCGCGCAAGCATTTTCGTAAGTCCATGTTTTGTTGGGCGCTTGTTTTGGTGGACCTGGTGAGATTCGAACTCACGACCTCTTCCATGCCATTTAAGAAATATCAATCACTTGCAGGCAGGAACGGCGGAAACACAAGACTTAGCGTATCACGCCGTGGACGCCGGTGGACTCCACGGGCGTCTCTTTTAGGCGTTCGGACTCCGCGTGGACTCCAGGACATTCCACACTTGGGCTGGCACCCTGCGTGCTTTTACGCGCGCGGTTGCAGGCTGTGGTGATTGTTGTCTGCTGGAGCAGACAACAATGATTTCTCTCTAAGGATGATGCCCACGTGGAATCCCGCTTTGCGACTTCAACGTCGCCGGGTGCGCGTCGGGCGCAGTTGTCAAGGATTCCTTGACGACTGAATTCCCGCGTGAGAACTGCGCGGAACGCGATGCGCAGTCTTGCCATTCAATCATCTGTCACTCAATCGATACGCGACTGTCTAACCGTCCAACCCTCCAGATGTTTGACTGTTTGTGATAACCTGATTGTGTTCTAGGAACGCCGTGGCGGCTGACGTTCGGGTCGGCGTCAACAAGGATGGTGTTTGTGGCCAAACGGTCGGTCAAGGCACGCGATACGGAAGAACCAGTTAAAGGGCACGGGCAGCCGGCGGATCAGTCGGCGAATGGCAATCGGAAAGAGCCCAAGCGGTTGGCGAAAAGCGCCGATCCCTCCTTCATGAAGTTCACCACATACATAAAGAAGACCACGCACCTGGGCGTCAAGACGCGGCTGGTGAGCAAGGAAAAGGAACTGAGCGACCTGGTCGAGGAGCTGCTTTCCAATTGGCTGAGGGAGAATGGATCGTTCAATGCATAGCCAGATTTGGCACAGGGAGCGTTGATGAGACCAGGAGAGCTAAGAACGCCATGAAAAAGAAAAACGAATTGATGGCGCCCGAAGTCCCCGCCAATGTCGGGTATACGCATATCGAGCTGGACAAACTGCTGCTTGATGCAAAGAACCCGCGCCTCGCCGAACTTGGCATCCCGGAAACCGCTTCGCCGTTCGAACTCTTGAAAGCATTGTGGGATGAGATGGCCGTCGAGGAAGTCGCGATGTCGATCGCGTATAGCGGATATTTCGAACATGAGCCGCTGTTCGTCGAAGAAGACGGCGACGGCAAGTATGTCGTTATCGAGGGCAACCGTCGCCTTGCGGCCGTGAAGCTTTTGGTCGATGCCTCCCTGAGACAGAAGGTGAAAGCCACCAGGCTCCCCGCGATCGATGCCGCCGCCGCCGAGAAGCTCAAAAAGCTCCCCGTGATCGTGACGACCCGTGAAGAGTCGTGGCGATACCTGGGTTTCAAGCATGTCAACGGCCCGGCAACCTGGGGCTCGTATGCGAAGGCTCAGTACATTGCCTTCGTTCACAACAATTACAACGTGCCGCTCGACGACATCGCTGCGCAAATCGGCGATGGAAACTCCACCGTGCTGCGCATGTATCGCGGGCTAATGATCGTCGAACAGGCCGAAAAAGCCAAGGTGTTTTCGCGCGCCGATATCGCAAAGAACAAGTTCAGCTTCAACTACATTTACACCGGAATGGACTATCCCGGAATCGTCAGCTTCCTGGGGTTGCGGACCAAAGGCACAACGCCCGAAAAGCCCGTGCCGACATCGAAGGTGAAGAATCTTGGCGATCTGATGTTATGGCTTTATGGCCGCGACAGCTCGGATACCCCGTCTTTGATCCGCTCCCAAAATCCCGACCTGAAGACCCTGGATACCGTCTTGCTAACGGAATCCGGCGTCAAAGCATTGCGCGACGGTCTGCCGCTAACGGTTGCCCACGACATTAGCCAGGGCGATGAGCGCCTCTTCCGGCAGGCCCTGCAACAGGCCAAGCAGGCTCTGCAGAAAGCGCTCGGGACATTGACGACCGGGTATAACTCGACCGAAACCGACATGCTTCAGATTGCGGGTGACGTCGAGAGTCTGGCGCACGATCTCGTTGAAGCCATGACCACGAAGAAATCGCGAGACCGACGTGAAGCACAAAAAGCCAAGCGTAACTAATCTGCTCAACGTTCCGTCTCCCGAAGCCGATGACAGACTGGTCAATCTGGCTGATTGGGTCGAGGTGAAAGCTCTCCTCGGTGCTGATGGAAATGCCTCGCAGGAGGATCTCACCCGCGCCCTCGTGCGCGCGTATTCGATGGACAGCGCCTCTGCCAAGGCGCTTGCGGGCGACGTGTTTAAGGAATTGTTGGACCGGCAGGATGCATGCATTCCGTTGCCGGGAAAAGGCCACGATTGGGAATATCCCTTCACCGTGAACAACAGCGCCAGCCTGCTTTCGCTGAGGACGAAACCCGGACAATCGAAGCGCGGCCTGTTGTATAGTTTCTTGCTGGTCGCAAGCCGGGCCGACATGGATGCGCAGCGCAAACTCGATGGCCTCGATCCGACTGTATTATTTGAGCATCTTTGCGCTGATATCCTACTGAATTTCTGGGGAGGCGCGAACGCCCATACCGGCGCGCTCGTGTTCGGAACAGCCAGAACAAAAGATCAGACCAACAAGAAGTTTGAAACCAACATCAATAATCTCTGCGCCACGTTGAAGGAAGGCCGCGGCTTAAAGGATAAGGCCAAGGCTCCAGGCGCGGGCGATGGCAAGCTTGACGTTGTCGTATGGCGGATATTCTCGGATGGCCGGGCGGGCGGATTGGTCGGCTTCGGGCAGTGTAAGACCGGCATCCATTGGAAAACGCATCTCACGAAGCTCGTACCGCGTAATTTCTGCCGCGACTATTTCAAAGAGCCGCTGATCCTAGATCCGATTCGCGTCTACATGGTTCCCCATCGGGTCGATGGCGCGGCCTGGGATTCGCACACTGGCGCCGGCGGCCTGCTTCTCGACCGCTGCCGCCTCGTTCAATACGGCTACGACATCTCCAAAGACGTTTTCGGCAATTGCAGGACGTGGCTCGATGCCGCGCTGAAGCGCCAGCGTGAGGGGAATTTCATCGTATGAGACACCGATTCCATTCGCTATGTCCGTATT
>DATFZA010000807.1:0-5502 GCA_035314765.1 Bryobacteraceae bacterium | reverse complement strand
GCGTGTGCGCCGATCGCTTCAACCGTAGAATAATACTAAGAAGCAATTGGCAGACGAAACCGCACCAGCAGTCCTCTGTCTAGCTCTCTGTGTGGATAGTGACGGATCGAACGCTGATCCGAACCAGCCGAGCGAGATCGTCGAGTTCACGACGGACGGTGAGTTTGTCGCGCAATACTCGGTTGGACGCGAACAACGGCGGAGCGTTTGGACTGGCTGTGGCGAAGTCCGGCTCGGGAGCCGTACGGTTCGCGGCGGTTGACGACAACGCGAATACGTGGAGTATCAGAACTGTTCCGATTCCTTGAGGCAATCCACACAAAAAAGAGTCGCTTGCCGCCCTGCTTTTTTGAAAAACTGGGGAACGTCTCGTCCGTCCCCAGTTTTACAGTTTTAGTTCTTGCTACACCAGAGAAACTGCGGCGGCGGCTTCTTTTCGCAATGCACAGGCGTCGTCCGAACGCTTTAGTTCGAACCGGAATGAGCCGGGCTCATCGGCGTCGCTGGCCAGTTCGTCGATCGCGCCGGCCACCAGGCGCAGCAATTCTTTGCTGGCCTTGAAGCGCGCTATTTTCTTGGCGGGACTTGTCACATGAGCGCCAGTGATCGGATTTCTGGAGGGCCGTGGAGAACGGAGCCGGGTGTGGAAGGTTCCGAAGCGCCGTATGTAGACGTTATCTCCCTTTTTCAGAGCTTCTATGACGGCATGAAGCATGCACTCCAGCACCACTTTTGAATCGCGGCGGCTGAGATTGCACACCTCGGAAATTCGCTGCACCAATTGGGTCCGCGTGAGCAACGGCGGTTGGCACTCCTTTGACATATTCAGGACCTGCCTGAGCAAGCGGAGCGCCAGAATGTATTAACTGTTAAATCAAGCCGATCCGAGCCAAGTCAAGTCTCGAAGCCGGTCTCAAATCTAAGATGAAGTCAATTAATGTGAGATTGCCGCGGCTTCTTCCGTTCTTACCGCTGCCGCGTCCACAATCAACTTAGCAATCCGTTCCCGGTGGTACAGAGCGTCGCCGAAAGCAAGTTCCGACGCTTTCGCGCGACGGTAATATAAATGACAGTCGTTTTCCCAAGTGAAGCCCATGCCTCCGTGCACCTGGATCGCGCGATTTCCACATTCGCGATAAGCTTCGCTGGCATAAGACTTCGCGACCGAAACCGCCGAGGCCGCATCTGGCGTGTTTTCCGTGATGGAATAGGCCGCAAAGTACGCCGCCGAGCGCGAACTTTCGGTGTATACCAGCATGTCGGCGCATTGGTGTTGCACCGCCTGGAAAGAGCCGATCGGTTTGCCGAATTGCTTACGAGTCTTAGCGTACTCGACCGTGATCTCGAGTAACCTCTGCATTCCGCCCACCATCTCCGCGGAGATCGCGACCGTGGCTATGTCGAGCGCCCGCTCCAGAGCGGAAGCAGCGTGTTGCCCCGAAGCCAGCATCGCTTCCGGACCCGCCATGACGTTCTCGAACGTCACTTCATACAGCTTGCGGGTGAGATCCATACCGCTCATGGCGGTGATGTTCAGCCCGGCCGATCCCTTCGGCACCACAAACAGCGCCAGTTCTCCATCCAGACGAGCGGCCACCACGAGAAAATCCGCCACCCCCGCGTCACTGACAAATAATTTGCGCCCGTTCAAACAATACTGGCCAGCCTTCGATGCCGCGCGCATCAACACCGCGGACGGCGCCCAGCTAGCCTTGTCTTCCAGCAGGGCCAGGGTCGACTTGGCATCACCCGAACAGAGCGGGGCGAGGTAGCGTTTCTTTTGCGCCGGGTCGCCCGCTTCATTGATGACGGCGCCCGCGGTCAGTGTGCTGAGATAGGGTCCGGGCAATAAAGCGCGGCCCATCTCTTCCAGCGCCGCCGCAAGTTCCACTGCGCCCATTCCGAAACCGCCGAATTCTTCCGGAAAGATGATGCCCATCCAACCTTGTTCGGCCATCTTCTTCCACAGCGCCGCGTCAAACACATTTTCCGTCTCAATGATCCTGCGCACATCCGCCGGAGGACATTCCGCCGCCAGAAATTTGCGAACCGTGTTCTTCAAAGTAGTTTGTGATTCGTTCAATCCGAAATTCATGTGGAAGTCCTCTCTTTAATAACTCTTCGGCAAGCCGAGCACAAAGTGCCCGATGATGTTGCGCTGCACTTCCGACGTGCCGGCCTCGATGGTGTTTCCGCGCGTGCGCAGGAATGAGTAGGCCCATTGGCCGTCGTCGATCGCGTGTCCGTTGCCTTTGGTCAATTGGCCGTACGGTCCGAGAATCTCCTGCGCCACTTGTTGGAAGCGCTGGTTCAATTCGCTCCAGCAGATCTTCAGCAGCGAGCCTTCGGGGCCGGGCTGGCCGGTCTGCATGATACGGGTGAGCGCGCGCATCTGATTCAGCCGCATGATTTCGAGATCGGCGTAGCTGGAGGCCAGCTTTTGCCGCACCACGGGATCCTCGCTGGCGGGTTTGCCATTACGCTCGATGGTGCGCGATAAGTCGATCAGCCGCTCAAACTGGCGCTTGAAAGCGATCTGCATGCCCGTGCCGAGCGTAGCGCGCTCATGCGACAAGGTTCCGAGCGCGACTTTCCAGCCATCGCCAATTGCACCGAGGACCTGGTCCTTGGGCACTTTGACATCGTGGAAGAAGATTTCGCAAAACTCGCTCTCCCCCGTCATCTGGCGCAGCGGCCGCACCTCGACGCCGGGCGACTTCATATCGACCAGCAGATAGGTCAGCCCCTTATGCGTTTGCGACTCCGGATCGGAGCGTGTAACCAGGGCGCACCAGTCCGCCGCCCAACCGTAACTGTTCCAAACCTTCTGGCCGTTGACCGTAAAATGATCGCCGTTGAGGCGCGATTCAGTGCGCAGGCCCGCCAGATCCGAGCCGGCGTTAGGCTCCGAAAAGCCCTGGCACCAAATCTCCTCGGCGCTGAGAATCTTCGGCAGGTAGCGCGCTTTTTGTTCCGGCGTGCCATAGTGAATGATCGTCGGGCCAATCAGGCTCAACCCGAGCGTGTTGGCCATGGGCGGCGCGCTGGCCCGCGCCATCTCTTCGTAGAAGATGGCCTGCTCCATCAGCGTGGCGCCGCGTCCGCCATATTCCTTGGGCCAAGACACACCGGTCCAGCCCGCCTGAAACATTTTCTTCTGCCATTGTTTCAAGTACTGGAAGCGCGAGAGCATGTCGTCTTCGGTGCGCCGTGCTTCCCAGTCGGTGGGAACATTTGCCTGCAGCCAGGCCCGCAGTTCATCGCGGAAAATCAACTCCTGGGGGTTTAGATTGAGGTCCATGTCCCCATAAGCATATCGCAAACGCGGTTAGGGGAGACGGAGTGGTGCCGCATCGTGGAGGCAGCAGTTGCTGGCCTGCGGGCTTAGCGCGGAGCTGCAGCGTGATGAGAGACGGCCCAACATTCAGGCACCCAGATATTGCACGTGTACGTAGGTACCCAGCCGGGTATTGTAAGCCAGATACCAACCATCGTGGTCGGGATCCTCATAGATTACGATCTCATCGCCGGACCAATTCCAGTCCGCTACATAGGCCAAGTCGAAAGCGCCCACGGAGAAGTAAAATCCATTGAACCAAAAACGATCCGGGCCTCCACCGGCGAGATGCCACACATGGCCGTTTCCGAAACCGCCGGTAAAGCGGCCATGTTCCCACGCATGATCCAAATGAAAGCGCGGATCGTCCTTGGCATAATCGTGTCCCACCCACTTGCCGTTGGTATGGACATGCGGCGCTTCCGGATGGCCAGACTTGTCGGCCAAATGCGCGGGTTGCTGAGCTTGTGCCCGCGCCGGAGCCGGTCCACGCTTGGGGACATATCCGTGCCCAACATCCTTCGCCGCCGGAGCGGGATGAGCCTCGCGCCCCTTCTCCTGCCCGAAGGCGGCCACCGAAAGAATCAAGAAAAATCCTAGTGTTCGTGTCACGTGAATCTCCTCTCCGTTCACGTTAGCACTCGTCCGTCAGCGGCATAAGGTCGTGCTAATCTCCTGTGTTGGCCAACCCAACTCAAATGCTCGTGCTGGGCAATCCGCACGCGCCGCACCTCAAACCGCTGGACACGCTCAAAGCACTGGTCAACATCGAAATTGGTATCGATCTCGATTGGGCCAAGCAACGGGCGCCCGCCGCCGACGCGATATTCGTTGCCAATTTCGCCCGCGAGCCATTTCAAGCCATCTTTCCGCTGGCGACGAAAGTTCGCTGGGTGCATGCGGTGTCGGCCGGGGTCGATTACATGCTAACGCCCGAATTTGTCTTAAGCGCGGTTCCGCTTACCAATGGACGGGGAGCTTTTAAGGACTCCTTGGCCGAGTACGCCATCACCGCCATGCTCTTCTTCGCAAAAGATCTGCGGACACTGCTGCGCAATCAGCAAGCCCAGAATTGGGCGCCGTTCGACATGGCCATGTTGCGCGGCCAGACGCTCGGCATCGTCGGTTACGGAGAGATTGGACGCGCCACGGCTCAGTTGGCGGCCGGACTCGGGATGCGCGTTATCGCGGTGCGGCGCCGGCCCAATCTTTCGAACTCCGATCCAACCCTCGCTTCGACGTATGCGCCAGATCGTCTGAAAGAGATGCTGGCGGAGTGCGACTTTGTCCTGGTCGCCGCGCCCCTGACACCGGAAACACGAGGTCTCATCGGCGCGCCCGAGTTCGCGGTCATGAAGCGGACCAGCGTCATCATGAATGTCGGCCGCGGGCCGGTCATCGTGGAATCGGCATTGATCGAGGCTCTGGAGACGGCGCAGATTCGCGGCGCCGCGTTAGACGTGTTTGACCAGGAGCCGCTTGCCGCCGGTCATCCTTTCTACAAAATGGAGAACGTGCTCTTGTCGCCACACTGCGCCGACCATATACCCGGATGGCTCGAATTGGCGGTGGACGTTTTCCTGGAAAACACCCGGCGCTTTGTCAAAGGCGAGCCGCTGCGGAATATTGTGGACAAGCAGGCAGGGTACTAGTGTCGCAACGTTGTGGGGCGATCTCCCTGGATCGCGGCCGACGCCTCGCCGGCCCGTTTTCGCAGAGCCGGACCAGGGGGTCCGGCGCCGACTGGCGTCGGCCCTACATATGAACATAACGATTGAAGATATCCGCGCCGCCGCGGAACGGATTCAACCCATCGCCCACCGCACGCCGGTCCTGACTTCGCGCACTTTCAACAGCCTCTCTGGCGTCACGGCGTACTTCAAATGCGAGAACTTCCAGCGCGGCGGCGCCTTCAAAATCCGCGGCGCGGCAAATTTCATTTATTCCATTCCGCCTTCTGAGCGCGAACGCGGCGTAGTGGCCTACTCGTCCGGCAACCATGCGCAGGCGGTCGCTATCGCGGCTTCTTCATTGGGCATTCCGGCAACGCTCGTGATGCCCGTTGACGCGCCGCGATCCAAGATGGAAGCCACACGTGGCTACGGCGCAAACATCGTCACCTATGACCGGCTCACGGACGACCGCGAGGCTATCGGACAGCGCAT